>JBAZZM010000007.1:0-20389 GCA_041658805.1 Candidatus Altimarinota bacterium
ATTCCGCAGGAGATCGGCGATTTTGGGGTGCTTCTTTACGGCGGACTGTCAAAGAAAAAGGCGCTGTGGCTGAATTTTTTGACGGCGCTGACGGCGGTATTGGGCGTGGTTGTGACGCTGCTTTTGAGTAATATTGTCGGGAATATTGAAATGGTTTTGGTACCGTTCGCGGCGGGCGGATTTATTTATATCGCGTGCTCGGATCTGATTCCGGAATTGCATAAAAGAGAGCCAAAGTTTGGGCAGGCGGTGGGACAGCTGGTGCTTTTTGTGGCGGGGATCGGCGTGATGTGCCTGCTGCTTTTTATAGAATAACGCCGGAGCCGATACAGGTTTTCCCATCATAGAAAACCGCAAACTGGCCGGCGGCGAGGCCTTGGTCGGATTTGTTGAGGCGGACGGTGCCCGATTTTTTCAGAGTGCATTTGTATAAATGCGGGCCGTGGCGGGTTTTGACATGGAGAGTTTTTTTGATGGGAAATTTGCCGGAGAACCAGTTGAATTTGCCGACTTTGAAAGTGTCGCGTGGTTTGTCCTTTTCATGGTAATGACGTGAGATGTAGACGATGTTTTTTTTGATATCCTTTTTGACCACATACCAAGGGCCGTTTGAGAGCTCAATGTCTTTGCGCTGGCCGATGGTGTAATAGAAAAAGCCCTTGTGATGGCCGAGAATTTTGCCAGTTTCAAATTCCACCAGATCGCCTTTGCGTTCGCCGAGATAGTGACGGATGAAGTCGCGGTAGCGGAGACGTCCGAGGAAGCAGATGCCCTGACTGTCTTTGCGATCTTTGTTTGGCAGTTTGAATTTTTTGGCGAGGGAACGGACTTCGGCTTTTGTGAGGTGGCCGATGGGGAAGATTATTCTTTTGAGCTGATCTTGCTTGAGATTGGCGAGAAAATAAGTCTGATCTTTGATTTTGTCTGGACAGCGTTTTAGATAATAGCGACCTTTCTTTTGAATGACTTGCGCGTAGTGACCGGTGGATATTTTTTCGAATGAGGGACCGATCTTTTTGACGAATAGGCCGAATTTGACGGCGTTGTTGCACATGATGTCCGGGTTTGGCGTGCGGCCGGCTTTGACTTCCCTGATCGTGTATTTGACGACGGTATCGAAATATTCTTTTTGAAGAGGGACGATTTTGAGCGGAATTTTTAATTCTTTGCAGATTTTTTTGAGGTATTTCAAATCCTCCTTCCAAGGGCAGTCACCCAAAAAAGAGAGCTCGTCTTCAAGCCAAATTTTGAGGTAAAAGGCGGTCAGATCGTGGCCCTGCCTGTGAAGCAGACGAAGGGCGACGGAACTGTCCACCCCGCCGGATGTGAGAACAGCGATTTTCATGGTGTCTGGAGCGGGTAACGGGAGTCGAACCCGTGTCTCAACCTTGGGAAGGTCGCATAATAGCCGTTATACGATACCCGCTTGTGCTAAGGCAATTTAGGATATTTGAAGGGTTTTTGCAATCGTGAGAAGAGTTGAGTTTAAAAAAAGCCCCACCGTAATGGCAGGGCTTTTGAGAGATTCGAAATAAATTTATCTCTGATTGTACGGAACGAGTTCCGGCATCGGAATCTCTGTACCCGGGCAGGCCGTGATGTTGACCCAGCGCTGGGTGGTCAGGTAGACAAAGCCGGTAGGCTTGTCGATGCCCCAAGGGGCGAGAACTTCGTCGAAGTTGCCGACCTGGAAGGTATTTACGGCTTCGAAAGTGGCCTGATCGTAAACGCCGTTGACCTCGAGACTTAAGCCGAGGTTTTCATTCAAAAAGGTCTGTAGTTTTGTGACCTGCGCGGGGTCGTTTTCCCAGCCGCGGTGAATCCAGACGGTGAGATAAAGCCCGTCGCCGCAGGAAAGACCATTGTATTCATCACCACCTGTGCCGTCGTCTTCATCCGGAGGAGGAGTTTGGTCATCGTCATCGTCATCGTTGTTGTTGTTACCGTTGTTGTTGTCGTTACCGTTGTTATCGTCGCCGGTGGTGCCGTCGTCTTCTTCCTGAGTGAGATTATTCAAATAATCTTCCGGGCTGTTCACAAAAGTGCAAAGGATCGTTTCGCCTTTATCCAAGTCGAGCAAGACCTTGGAGTTGAGGATGTCGATAGTTGTGCCGTTGTCAGGATCGACGCAGGAGATACCGGTTAGGACCTGACCGTCGTCCTGATCTTCGGTGAGATTGTAATAGCCGACCGGTTTTTGAAGCGTGATGGTATTGGAACGGTCGTTGGAAACATTGCCATCGTCGTCGATGGTGAAAGAACCGAAGTCGCTCAAAAAGAAAAAGTCGTGCTCGTTGTCCGGAATAGAGTCGACTGTAACGATGATAGTGGCGTTCACAGGATCTTCGCTGACATTGCTACTCGTCATGTCGTTGGTAAAAGTACAAGTGATGTCTTCGCCAACGTCCATGTCGATGACGGCGTTTCTGGTCGCAAGACTAATAACTGTTCCGGAGTCGGTATCGCCAACGCATGCGAGACTCAAAAGCGACCAGTTGATCACTTCGGACTGTGTGACCGAGTAAGTCCCGGCAGCTGGAGAGAAGGTGACGGTATTTGAAAGGGCGTCGGCATTGCTGCCATTGTCATCAAGGGAAAAAGAACCCAGACCGCCTGTGAATTCAAAAGTCTGATTTTCGTGACGAATAGGGGTGCTTTCAACGATGGTGATCGTGTCGGCGTAAACTGCAGCAACGGAAAACAGCATGGAGAGAGCGATGAGCGGGAGGGAAAGAATCAATTTGCTCATCAACTTGCGAAGAAATCCTTGTTTCATATTGTAGAAATTAGGTAGTAATTCAGATTGGTGACTGAATTTACGCCCATTATTAAAATATGTCAAGGGGGAAAAGGGGAAAATTGGAGATGCGTGATTAGGAGCCTTGTTTGCGGTTCATATATCTTGATGGTGCCCCTCCTCTGCCTGCCAAGGTTGCTCTATCGTGGAAGGTTGCCCTCATGTCATGAGTTGCTGTATCAGGCCCGGCTTTGGTCTCGACTACTTGTTCGTATATACTTGCCAGTAGCTCAAAAAACCGATGAGGTTTGTCCACCCCTTCCTTATTTGGAGTTGTAAGCAATTCAAAAAGCTCTACGCCTTCAGCAGAAAATGCTTTACCTATAAAGGCTTTCACTCTGTCCTCAAATTTCGTGACCTTGGTAAAGTCTGTTTCTCCGGAAATTTTGATATATGCTTTTCCGAGAAGATTGGCTACTTTATTGAATATCAGTCTGCTGGCATGATTTTGGTCGGCTTTCGACAAAGCGGTATTTGCCAAATTGCGGATAGCTCTATAAGCACCTTTCAACGACCTGGCTAACCGATCTGCGAGTGTTTCCTGGATACTCCCCTCTCCTTCAGGACCTAAATCTCGAACGGCTTCTTTGGACATAGATATGTTTTATACTAGCATATGATAACATGTTTTGTGGCTTTGGTCAAATGGCTGAGGGTCAAGAAAAATCGATGAAATGATTCGACGGTGGTGCGGTGTCGATGTGGTTTTGCGATGGTTTGTATGGGTGGGAACTGTTGTTCCCGGACTCGTGTCGCTTTTGCTGTCTTTTTGCTGTATATTCCGACAGCGGCTTCGACCGATATATACCTAACCAAAGACACCATGAAAACCCAAAAACAATTGACCGTCAGGATGGACGCCAAACTTTACGAGGCTGCACAAGCAAAATGCTATGAACAATTTGGCATAGGGTTAAGCCCTCTAATCAAAGTTTTTTTGAAATCTTTCGTGACGCAAAGAGGCGTGGGGTTTTATGTGGGCGATGAAGATTTGTGCCAACTGTTTTCAAAGTGGCTTACAAAAAAACGATTGGAAAAAGGAATAAGTGGCGGAAGCCATATCGCGGGGCCATTCCTAAAAGATCTTTATAATTTGAATTCTGATCGATAAGAGCGTTTGAAATTTCCATGGAATGAAGTGATGACCGAGATATTGCGATACCTCTTTCGCTTATTTTCTGCTATAATTTGTTGATAACAAAACATATGGCAAGTCCCGATATAGATTTTGGAGAAGCATTAAAGTCTGTTAGCAAAGCAGAATCTTTAGCGGCAAAAGAAATGCCTAAAGCTGACAATGGAAGTGAGTTCCGTGCAACCGCCGATGCAATTGAAAAAAATATTCCAAAGATGCGTGAGGCAGTTGATTCGACTATTCAAACGCTAGCGCAAAAGCCGCTTTCTACCGGAGAGGACCGAATCAAAGATGTTCTTTCAATCTTGAACTCAAATCTTAATTTCGGCCTTGATAGGCGCTTACGGGAGGGCTTTATTCAGGGGGCGGCGTCTATTCTGCAGATGTTGGAGGGATTGACAGCTCAACTTCAGGAAAATTTTTCTACCGATGAAATTGTTGAATTTCTGAAAAGTGAAGAAGTTAGGGAGGTCTTAAAGATTAAACCTAAAATGTCCGGCAATGCTCTCGGCGCGATAAATCATGCTATTTTTGAAAATGTAAATGAGATCTCTCTTCCTGTCGACGCGGGAGATTCTCCAATACGTTATTTCAGATGCAGTTTAAAAAAGGAAGCTGTTTCCGTAGAAGTTAATAATGGAAAGCTTTCTATACGAACATCTCCGTATGTTGTTGATACCGCTATTGAAAGAGCTGAAGAATTTTTGCGGGCAGGAGTAAGGCAAAAAATCGCGAAATGTCCAATCACAGGCATAAGCGCCAAAGGTTCCACCGAAGGGAAAAACGGTGGGGAGTATTTTGTGGATATGTTTACAGAGCTCTATATAAAAACCTGCTTATAGATTTGGAGCGGGTAACGGGAGTCGAACCCGTGTCTTCACCATGGCAAGGTGACATAATAGCCGTTATACGATACCCGCAGGAGGTTTCAAAAGAGCGAGGACAATATACTGATCCACGCTCTTTCGGTCAATTATTTTTAGACTTTGCGGAAGTGGTGGCGCGGGCCTTTTGGCTCGGCGTGGGCGTGATGCGGAGCGCCGTTTTCCGGAGCGCCATCGGAGGAGCCGAGGGTGGCCTTGTGAGACAGGTTGTAGCGGCCCATGTCGTCGACTTCCATCAGCTTGACCTTGAGAGTGTCCCCCACTGCGACCACGTCTTCGACGCGGTTTACGCGGGTGTTGGCCAATTGAGAAATGTGGACGAGACCGTCTTTGCCCGGAAGAAATTCGACGAATGCACCAAACTCCATGATCTTGACGACTTTGCCTTCAAAGACTTCTCCGGCTTTTGGTTTGTGAGTGAGTTGTTTGATCCAAGCCAAGGCCTTTTCGCCTTTTTCCTGATCCGGAGCGGTGATGGAAACAACGCCGTCATCGTTGATGTCAATTTCGACGCCGCATTCCTCGGTAATTCTCTGGATTGTCTCGCCGCCTTTTCCGATGATGATGCGTATCATTTCCTGTTCCACAGTCGTAGAGATAATAAGAGGCGCGTATTTGGAGAGAGACTTGCGTGGTTCAGGCACGACCTCAAGCATCTTTTCGAGAATGAAGGCACGGGCTTCTTTGGCTTGTGAAAGTGCCTCTTTGAGGAGCTCCATTTTCAGACCTTTGATCTTGATGTCCATCTGAAGGGCTGTGATGCCCTCTGTGGTTCCGGCACATTTGAAATCCATATCGCCGGCAAAATCCTCCATGCCCTGAATGTCGGTGAGAATCTTGTAAGAGCCTGAATCCGAATCGGAAACGAGGCCCATGGCGACAGCGGAAACCGGACGTTTGATAGGCACGCCGGCGCACATCAGAGAGAGGGTTGAGCCGCAGACGGAAGCCATTGAGCTGGAGCCATTGCAACGGATAATTTCGGAAACCAGCCACATAGTATATGGAAATTCCTCCTTTGTAGGAAGAACGGCAAGCAATGCGCGTTCGGCCAAGTCACCATGACCGATTTCACGACGGCCCGGACCGCGAAGCATTTTGACTTCGCCGGTGGCGAAAGGCGGAAAATGATAATGATGCATGTAGCGGCGAATTTCGTCGCGATCCATAATGTCGATGGTCTGGGCATCCTGCGGACCACCAAGGGTGGTGATAGTCAGAGCCATAGTTTCGCCGCGTTGGAAAATAGCGGAGCCGTGAGTGCGCGGCAGAACATCCGGAACAACGCTTATTGGACGGACTTCGCTAAGCGTCCTTCCATCCAAACGCGCTTCCTTTCCGAGAATATTTTTGCGCATATTCTTTTCGAGTTTGTCGTTTAGAACTTCGGCCAAATCTTTTTTGCTGAATTTTTCAGCCCCGATATCGGCGGCGTATTTTTCCTCGAGAGCGTGTTCGAGAGCGTGAATTTTTTCTTTGACCTCCATCTTGGTTTTGCCTTTGACTGTGTCCATCATGTCTGCGGTTATAGTGTCTTCGACGGCTTTGACAGCGTCTTCGTTATCTTTGGCAAGAGTCAGTTCGAAAGGTTTGATTTCAAATTGTTTTACAAAATCGAGCTGGAGCTGGCAGATTTTCTTGATCTCTTCGTGAGCCACTTTAAAGGCTTCGAGAATAGTTTCCTCGGGAACTTCTTTGGCGGCGGATTCGACCATGGCGATAGCGTCCATAGTACCGGCGACGACAAGGTTTAGTTTGCCTTCTTCACATTCTTTATAAGTGGGGTTGATGATGATTTTGCCGTCAATCAAGCCCACGCGCACTGCTCCGATCGGACCTTCAAAAGGCGCACCGGTAAGCATCAATGCGACAGAAGCGGCGTTGATTGCGGTGGTGGCCGGATCAACTTCCAAATCGATCGACAAAGCGCTGCAGATTACCTGCACTTCATTTCTGGTTTTTTTCGGGAAAAGAGGCCGCATCGGGCGGTCGATCAGACGGGAAATTATAACGGCGTTTTCCGAAGGCCGGCCTTCGCGCTTTACAAAGCGGCTGCCTTTGATCTTGCCGGCGGCATACATGTTTTCTTCATAGTCCACGACGAGCGGGAAAAAATCCATGCCTTCGCGGGCATTTTCGCTCAAAGTGGCGTTGGCCATAATCACCGTATCCCCAAGCGAAACAACCGCGGAACCCGTGGCGTAGCTGGTGATTGGTGAATTTGTGATACGCAATTCGCGGCCGGCGAGTTGCATAGTTACTGGTTTAGCTTTCATGTTAATTGGGTTAAATATAAGCCCAAAATGAAAGCCGAACTTCTCAAGTCTCAAGATTCAGGGAATTGCCAAAGTTTTTTAGTGGAAATTCTCTCAAGCTTGCTACCCGAGAATCATTTCGGTCTCATCAGGGCGATTTTTGAATTTTTAAGGAACGAATGTTATTTGCGAAGTTTCAACTTTCCGAGTAGTTCATCGTAAACATCCTTATCATGAAGACGCAGATAGTTCAGATGTTTACGGCGCTTGCTGACCAGACCAAAAAGTCCGCGACGGGAATGATCATCTTTTGGATGGTCTTTCAAATGGTCGGACAAAGAATTGATCCTCTCGGTCAGAACGGCGATCTGCACGTGGGAGGAACCTGTGTCTTTCCCATGCAATGCGTATTTGTCGATGATTTTCTTTTTCTTGGTATGTTCCATAAAATTGAAATTCGCTTAGAGGAGTATACCGAAGCGCCGGATATTTGACAAGGCTAAAAATGTGGCGGTCAAGCGATGAATGAAAAAATGAAGAGAGTGACGCTGGCGGCGATGATGCCGATAACTGTGGTCCACGCGATAATATTGCCAAGCGGCTTGTTGGTATATTCGCCCATGATATTTTTGTTGTTGATGATTTTGATCACGAAAATCAGGATGAATGGAAGAAGGATGCCGTTCAAATTCTGTGAAAGAATCATGATTTTGATCAGCGGGATGTTTGGAATCATAATCAGAGCGGCGGAAATGATGATGGAGAAAAGAATAATGGAATAGAAGATGCGGCCTGTTTTCCAAGTTGTGTTGAATCCGCTTTCCCAGCCGAAGGCTTCGCAGATGGCGTAGGCGGTAGCGACCGGCAGAATAAAGGCACCGAGCATGGAAGCGCTAAAAAGGCCGAAGGCAAAGAGAAATTCGGCAAATTCACCCGCAAGAGGTTTCAATGCAAGAGCGGCATCTTTGGCACCATCGATATGAATGCCGGCTTTATATAAGGTGGCGGCGGTAGAGATAATTATGAAAAAACTGACGATGTTGGTGAGGAAGGCGCCAAAATAAACTTCGGCTTTTTCGGTTTTGTAATGTTTGACATTGAGACCCTTGTCCACGACATAGGATTGGATGAAAAATTGGCCCCAAGGCGTGATTGTGGTTCCGATTAATGCGATCATGGTAAACAAAAATGGTGTGGTCCATTGGATGGTTGGCGTGACCAAGTCTTTGAGAATTGGAGCATAGTCAGGCTTTATGATGAAGCCGTTCACAAAATAAACGATGTAAAAAAAGGAGAAAATCAGAAAAATTTTCTGTGTGGTTTTGAAGGAACCCTTATAAAGGATAAGCCAGACAATCAGAGCGGCGGCGGGAACGACGATGTATTTGCTGACACCGATAATTTCAAAAGAGGAGGCTATGCCGGCGAATTCGGCTGTGATGGTGCCGAGATTTGCGACGAGCATGATGAGCATCGCCAGCGCGGTGAGGCGGATACCAAAGGTTTCACGGATGATACCGGCGAGGCCCTGACGCGTGATCAAACCGATGCGCACGCCCATTTCCTGCGTGATGGCCAGAGAAAAAGTGATCAGAAAAAGAATCCAAAGCATGCTGGTGCCGAAGTGGGCGCCGACGATGGAATAAGTCGTGATACCACCGGCATCGTTGTCGGCGTTGGCGGAGATTATGCCCGGCCCGACCACCCCGAGGAAGAAAAGTATTTTATATTTAAGCTGAATCCATCTCTCTTTCATAGAAAAAGGGCTTAGGCATTAGGCACGAGATGACGCATGATATCGTCGATGGCAACGACACCCACCAATTTATGATGAGTGTCGAGGACGACGGCGGTAAAAAGATCGTATTTGGTCATGATATTCATGATCTCATTGATCTTTTGATTGACGTGGAGCGAGGATCCTTGGGGTAGTGCTTTGGCCAGTTCGGACATTTTTTTATCGGGCTTGGCGAGCATCAGCCAGCGAACTGAAACAACGCCTCGAAAATGTCCATTTTCATCGGTGACATAGACATAAAGAAGGGAACTCATGGTGCTTGAGGTTTTGCGAATCTCCTCAATTACCTCGTGGGCGGTCAACTCCGGACGGACTGCCATAAAATCCAGAGTCATCAGACCGCCGGCTGTGTCGTCAGGATAGATAAGCAATTTTTGAACCGACTTTTTTTTGTCGTTGCGAAGTTTTTCCAAATATTGTTTTGCTTCACTGGCCGGTAACATGCGCATCAGGTCGACGATTTCTTCGATGGACATCTGGGCCAAAATATCGGAGGCCTGTTTGGGCCCGAGATATTTGACGAGGAGTTTCTGAAGATTCGGTTCCACTTCTTCGAGGGCTTTCGCGGCGGCTTTGGCATCGAGGGCTTTCACCAATTTACTACCGTGTTTGATATTCAAATCCTCAATAATATTTGCCAGATCGGCGGGATGCAGACGGTTCAGGCGCTGGGCCACTGTATCTATTTTGAGAGCGCGATGAACTGTATGGGCGTGACGCCAATCAATCAAATTGACCTTTAGCAAAGCAAAAAAATCGAGCCAGGCCAGTCCCAGACGGCGGAGCAGGCCTTTGGTGCTGACATCGATTCCAAGAACAGACATCTTTCCGGCAAAATTGCCGATACGCAGATCGTTCACGCGCACGACACGGGCGCCGGACATGTCGACAATCTGCTGATCCATAACGCTCTGCCGAAGTCCGATAAAATTTGTTGAGATGCTGGGACGTTTACGAATTTTGCGAAATAAGACCTTCAGAGAGACTTCTTCGCGACTAAAATTTTCGACCACATCATATGGAATATAAATCAGATGTTTGGGTTTTCCTCTTTCAATAGCCAAAAACTTGAGAGGAACATATTGGCCTACTTTTGGTTTTATCAAAACATCCTTTAAAATTCCGACATCGTGATCGGCGCTGTCGGTGACGCGACTGTCCAGTAATTGGCTTAGATAAGGCATGAGTGTAGCAGTTGGGAAAAATATACATCACAATTTGACTTTAAGGAAGAGCGCCGTAATATGATTTGGTAATGGATTATAAAAAAATCATCGCCGAGTCCTGGGAATTCACGCAGAACAATAAAAAATTGATACGCTGGCTGGGATTTTTTCCCGGACTTTTTACCACCACTTTCGGCGTCGGGTATATGACCTATCAATTTTTCGCCTTCAAGAGCTCATACATTTTCAGCGACGGCGAAGATCACTTTTTGTTTGATGTGCTGGGGACTATCTGGGATTTTATAAGTGGTCATGTTTCGTTGACGATGCCACTGATTGTTGTAACCGTGGTTCTGGCAATTATTTATCTGCTCTTCCCGACACTGGCCATGGCGGCGGCGATTCAGGTGATTTCGCGAAAAAGAAACGGACAGGACGCCAGCGTCGGCACAGGACTGCGCTATGGCCTAATGACTTATCTTCCACTGCTCGAATATCACATAATCATCAAGACTTTTACGGTGTTTTCAATTTTGACCGAGATGTCGTTTGTGGTGCGCAATTTGGGGCCCGTGATTTTTAAATTATTGTTGCCTGTTTTCATTGTGGCCTTCGTGATTGGAATTATCCTGACTCTGCTTTTCACTTACGCCGACTTCTACATCGTGATCGATAAAAAAGGCGTGATCGAGTCGATGAAGGCCAGCGCCAAACTGGTGATTACGAACTGGATGCATACATTCCTGATCACTTTGCTGATGCTGATCATAGGCGTGCGAGTGATTATTCAGGCGTTTTTGGTTTTTCTGATCCCTGTTTTGATAATCGTGGTTTCCGGATATATAGCGACAGTGACGCTGCCTGTGACGAGTATCGTGATCGGCGGCGCGGCGGGAGTCGTGGCCTTGGTGGTGGCTTCTTATATCACCGGAGTGGTGGATATCTTTGCTTACGCTGTCTGGACA
Source organism: Candidatus Altimarinota bacterium (assembly GCA_041658805.1). Taxonomy (GTDB): domain Bacteria; phylum Patescibacteriota; class Gracilibacteria; order UBA1369; family LOWO2-01-FULL-3; genus JBAZZM01. The sequence goes on from JBAZZM010000007.1 coordinate 11,001, forward strand.
TTCACATTTTTAGAATTTACTTCCCAAAAGGAAGTTTCGGCACGGGAGAGCGTGGGACAGGCTTAAGGATAAGCCATTTACCTGTTTGACCTAGTGGCTTTTTTGTGTTATAATGCGGTATAAAAATTAAAACCAAATGCTGACACTATCGCAAAACAAGAAGATAGCGATCGCGGCCGTAGCCGTTTTTATTGTGTCGTTTTCGGGAGTGATGTTTGTGCTAAGCGGCGGATCAGGTGAAGTGGCGACGAACGTGTTGGAAAGCGGAGGCGGGGACGAGCATGGCGAAGCGGTCGTTGAGGATAAGGCCAGTCTGGAAAAAGAATATCGGGAATTGCTCGGGGATGAAGAAAACGCAATTTTCGTGACTGATTCCGAGGGGCATTTCGAATTTGTGGAAAGCCAGTTTTGCCGCATGCTGCAGACCAACTGTGATGAGCTGGCCGATGGAAAAACAATTTTTGAATTGATAAATTCGGAAGATTTGCCGGATTTCGCCGGTATGCATTCCAAAATAATCAAAGAAAGAGAGAAAATGCAGGGAGTCGGACCGTATCGCATGCTCAAAAAGGACCATGAAATTCTGGTGATTTTGAATATGGTTCCCGTGCTGGACGAGGAGGATAATGTTGTGAAATTGGTTTATTCGGCAAAGGACATCACCGATCAGGCTCAAAGCCTGCAGGAAAAAGAGCAAGTGGAGGAAGCCGGAGGCGGGAGCATTCTAAAATATCTGTATCCGCGAGTGGAAAGTATGAAGGGAGAGGCGGGAAAAGTGGTGTATAAAGAATAGTTGTTGATAAAGGCAGCTTTGCGGGACAATGTTTTCGTTGCATCGCAATCTTGATTTTGCTTTTATATAAGCTAAAAAAGACGAGTGGCGCCTTGTTCATTGCGCAATGCTCTTTGTTTTTCGCAAGCTCGTTTCTCCTCTCGTGCAAGCCAAAAAATCGAGTTTTATCGCGCAATATTTGACCGATTTTTGCCAGTCTAAATTCTTGATTTTTGGCTTGGAAATGCTAAAATTCAGGCATCAATCGATCTATAATTTAACCAAAAAAATATGGAAAATCTGACGGACGAAAAATTATATGAGCTCTGCAGGCAATACGGAAAACAGGCTTTGGAGTGGCGAAACAAATTTACGGGACTGTTGCCGGAGGTGAATTGCAGAAAGTTGTACTTAAAAAAAGGTTTTGATTCGATCTTTGAGTTCGCTTTCAAGTTGGCAGGACTTAGTGAGGCACAGGTGAAACTGGCGATCAGTCTGGAGAAAAATTTTTCGGATAAACCATTTTTGAAAGAGTTGCTGGTTAGTGGCAAAGCGAGCACGAATAAACTGGTGCGGGTGGCGGCAGTGGCGACAATTGAAAATCAGAAATTCCTGGCAGAGCAGGTTGAGATGCTACCGAATCGGGCGCTGGAAACTTTTGTTCGAGACATGAAAAATGAGCAGAATAAATCTTTGCACGTGCAAAAAGGCGGAGTGCAAAACGGCTTGTTTGAGAGCAAAATCGAAGAACTAAAATTGTCTGATGAGGTGGTTGGGAAATTGGTGGAGCTACGGAATAAGGGAATTGATATCAACGAGTTGATTTTGGGATTTTTGAAAAAGAGAGTGCAAAAGATTGAAGAGAAAAAATCGGAAATTGCGAAAAAAATTACTGAAAAGTGCGATGACAGTATGTCGGTGACGAGATATATCCCGGCGGAAACAAAGAAGGTTTTGAGGGAAGAGTATGGCACGAAATGCGCGGTGCCAAATTGTGAAAATTCGGCGGAAGCGATGCATCATACGGCTAGGTTTGGTTTGGTAAAAGCGCACAATCCGTATTTCATGGCTCCACTGTGTCGTGAGCATCATGTGATCGCACATAGCATGGACATGAATTTCTTTGAAAAGAGAGTGCGGCTTGCCGGATAGAGGTGATTCCAGTAAAATCGGGCTCGCTAAATAGATTTTTCGCAAAATTTTCATGAGTGATTACAGCGCCATCGATATAGAGAAAAAATGGCAGAAGAAATGGGAGAAGTCGGGCCTGCACAAGGTGGACATGAATTCCAAAAAACCGAAGTATTACAACCTCGTGATGTTCCCCTATCCGTCCGGCGACAAACTGCACATCGGGCACTGGTATAACTACGGGCCGCATGATAGTTGGGGCCGCTACATGCGGATGCGCGGGCACAATGTTTTTGAGCCGATGGGTTTCGACAGTTTTGGATTGCCGGCCGAAAATTACGCGATCAAAACCAAGGTGCCGCCTTTTGAGAGCACGGAGAAAAATGTGGGCTACATGATCAAACAGCTGAAGCGGATCGGGACGATTTATGACTGGGACAAGACCCTCCGCACTTCGCATCCGGAGTATTACAAATGGACGCAGTGGGTGTTTTTGAAACTGTATGAGAAAGGACTTGCTTACAAGAAAAAGGCACCGGTGAACTGGTGTCCGAGCTGCCAGACGGTGCTGGCGAATGAGCAGGTACAGGAAGGGAAATGCGAGAGATGCGGGAGCGAGGCGACGAAAAAGCGTCTTGAACAATGGTTTTTTAAGATCACGGATTACGCGGAAGAACTTTTGAATCATGATGGACTGGACTGGCCGGAAAAAACGAAGGTGATGCAGACCAACTGGATCGGAAAGAGCGAAGGACTGCTTTTCACAGCTCCGATTAAAGATACGAAGCTGAAGATCCAAACTTTTTCCGCGCATTTTGAGGCTTTCAGAGCTGACACTTTCGTTGTAATCGCTCCGGATCATCCCTTCCTTGAGGAATTACTGGAAGGCGCCGAGACCAAAAACGAGGTGTTGAAATTTTGCAAAAAAATAATTCAAAAAAGAATTGAAAGAGGCAACGCCGAGGAAAAAGAATCCGAGGGAATATTTACAGGACGATATATTGTGGATCCTGTTGGAAACGGCGACCTTCCTATCTGGGTGGCGAGTTTTGCCTTGGCTGATTATGGAACAGGTATCGTGAAATGTAGTGCTCATGATGAAAGAGATTTTGCATTCGCAAAAAAATATGGAATCAAACTGAAGACAGTTCTTTTTCCTAAAGATCCGGCTGAAAGAAAAAAAGTTGAGGCGCAGGAATATTGCTATATTGATATGAAAAATGGAATTTTGAGTGAACCGGAAGAATTTGCCGGAAAGAGAGCCGGAGATCATCGCGACGCCGTAGTGAAATATGCCGAAAAACATGACTTGGCAAAAAGTCTGACCACGTACAAGCTTCGCGACTGGCTGATTTCCCGCCAGCGTTACTGGGGAGCGCCGATTCCGATCGTGTATGACCCGAAGGGTGTGGCGCATCAGGTACCGGAGGAGCATCTGCCGTGGACACTGCCGACGGATGTGGATTTCAAGCCGACCGGCGAGTCCCCCATCAAACAATCAAAAGAGTTTTTTGCGCGGACAGAGAAAATTTTCGGGAAAGGCTGGACGCCGGAGGTGGATACGATGGATACCTTTATGTGTTCGAGCTGGTACTTCTTGCGATATCCGTGCAGTGGGATGAAAGATAAAGCTTTTGACGGGAAAATCGTGAACAAGTGGTTGCCGGTGGACATGTATATAGGCGGCGCGGAGCACGCTTGTATGCATTTGCTTTACGCGAGATTCATAAATATGGCTTTGCACGATATGGGGCTGGTGGATTTCAAAGAGCCGTTCAAGAGGCTGGTGCATCAGGGAATGGTGACAAAGGATGGGGCAAAAATGAGTAAAACGAAAGGCAATGTGGTGAGTCCTGATGAATTTGTGGATAGATATGGCAGTGATGTTTTCCGCATGTACTTGATGTTTATGGGGCCGTTCACGGAGGGCGGCGACTGGAACGACAAGGGTATAAACGGCATCGCGCGTTTCGTGGACAGATTTTGGAATTTGATGGAAAGCGAAGAGAAAGTTTTGGACAAAGATTTGGCGGAAAAAAATCTGCATAAATTGATCAAGAAAGTGACTGGAGACATTGAGAGATTTCATTTCAATACGGCGGTAGCGGCGTTGATGGAGTTTGTGAACTTCGCCATGAAGAACGGAATTGATAAGGCGGACAAAAAAATTCTGGCGCAACTGATCGCGCCTTTGGCGCCCCATCTGGCAGAGGAATGCTGGGAAACGTTTGGCGGAAAGTTTAGTGTGGTGGATAGTGAGTGGCCGAAGTTTGATTCAAAACTGACAGTGGACGACGTGGTGAGAATAGGCGTGCAGATAAATGGGAAGGTACGTGGAGATATCGAGGTGAGCGTGAAAGCCGAGGAGGAAGAGGCGGTCAGTTTGGCAAAGGCGAACGAAAATGTGGCGAGATATTTGAATGCGGGCAAGATAGTGAAAACGATCTACGTGAAGGGAAAGATTTTGGGGTTTGTGGTGAAGTGATTAGTCGTAAACATTGCCTCTATGGCCCACCCTAACGACGTAGATGATTTTGTCGTCATCATTTTTTTCCATACTGAATATTGCCCTGTAATCTCCAATCCTAAATCGAAAGAGTCCATTAAGCTCTCCGGTTAGTGTTCTTGCAAATTTTAAAACGTCCTCTTGTCGAGAATAGAAACAAATTTTTCTCGTGATTTTTTCTCGCAAATGAAAATCTAACGCCCTTAAGTCTTCTCTAGCTTTTGGCGAATAGATAGTTTTATACATTTATGGGGTGATTCCAAATTCTTTCATCATTTCTTCCTGCGTGTAGTACTCTCCCCTTTTGAATTGCTCACGAGCTTCCTTGATACTGGCGATAAACTCCTCCCGAGTTTCTTTCTTCTTTTTGAGAGGGAGGACTTCAAGTACAGGCACGGAATGGTTCATCACAATATAGCGGATGTCTTTGAGGTGTGCGTGCTTCCAAATGGCGGTGAAATTTTTGCGGAATTCTTTGATGCCGATCATTTTGGTGGTCATTAGTTGGTGAGTTAAATAGTATACACGAAAAGTGTACACTATTGTGCTCACTTATTCAAGATTCTGATTTGATGAGCCAGCTTGCAACAGACGCATCCCTTTCCCTCGTGATACCCGAAGGACAATTTAAGTCGAACCGGTTTGTCCGCCGTTGACGACAATAGTGCCGCCTGTGTTGCTTCATCCAGATACGGATTTTTACCGTCATAATCGAAGCTTTTGATTTTGCCATCCTCAAGACAACCAAGGTTGAAATAATAACTTCCGTTTTCTTTTTTATTCACCGTATTGCCTTCGTCAACTCCGGATTCGATACTTTCTTGAAAGCCTTCATCATCAAAACGAGTAATCACGAGATAAGGAATATCCATCTTTTCTCCGAAGACTTCCTTCTCGGTGACTTGCAGATATCCGTCAACTTCGGTGTCAAATTCTGCGGTGCCGAAAATATCGTATGAAGACTGTTGCGAACACGAAACAAGGAATAGAAATAGAACCGGCAAGATTTTCAACAAAAGTTTTTTCATAAATAAAAGTTAAAGTAAGCAGAATATTAGTCCGTTTTTTGGCATTGGCAAGCATTTTGTGGCGAACATACTTCGTCAACAGTTTTTTTGGGCGGTTTTTGTTTTGTGGAAGCGGTTTTCATTTTTTAAAATCAGAAAAATTTTACATTCTGAAAATCGGCGCTACGATTGGTCTGCATTCTTTCGAAAAATTTCGGGTAAGAAAAAGGATCTTTTTATAAAGATATCTTTGATTCCCAAAATTGTGCTGATTCTTGTGGATATTCTGAAAATAATTCATGAGATGGTCTTTGACGTCCAAAGGTTTGGTTTTAACCGGGGCTTTAAGCCCCAAAACAAGGAGAGAGCCATGAAATGGCTGACGGCGGCAATGGCGCTTCTTTTGGCGGGTTTGACCATGGTGGTCTGCAACGCGCCGGAAGAGCAAAGGGAATTCACAAACATCGATCAGGGAGGTGGCGACTACGAGTTCAAAGTGCCGGTTCCGAAAGGTTACGACTGGGAGATTTCGCAATCGTGGAAGGATCACTGCGAGGAGTGCGACGAGAGGTATCCGGGAGGAACATCGTTCTGCGAGGATTCGCATTCCGAGGACTGCTGTGAGTTCGGCTGGGACTTCAACCTGCCGGGCGATCAGGATCGTGGCAAGCCGGTGCTGGCAACGGCGGACGGAGTGGTGAAGTTTGCGGGAGAAAGCGATGGCTGGGGAAACACAGTCCTCGTGGATCACGGAAACGACCTCTGCAGCCGCTACGCGCACATGCTGGACGACTCGATCATGGTGGAAGAAGACGATGAGGTGTGTCAGGGGCTGAAGCTAGGCGAGATCGGCGAGACCGGTTTTGCCGAGGGCGAGCACCTGCATTTCCAATTCGAAGACTGCCGGACGCACGAGGTGTTGGAGCGCGGATTCAGCGACGGCAACGGTGTGCCGATCTGCGTGCTGGGGTCGGACCGCTACGATGAAGATGGCGATTACGTGGCGCTGGAGCTGACCAACGATCTGCGTGAGGAGTGCGACAGTGACGAAGATTTCGGCGACGGCGAGCTACCGGAAGGCGGCTGGCGGGAAGCCGAATGTGGGAGCCTGTCAGGCTGTCCCCTGCGTCCGAATTGCGGGCGCGAGGCCGGTCACAAATTCGAAGACAATCGGGAGATGGACAAGCGGACGCGGGACGCGGTGGCCTACCTCTACAGCGAATGCGCGGTGGATGGGAAAGCCGACGGCGATTTCGACCCGAACTCCGAGATCACACGCGCGGAGGCGCTGAAGATTTCGATGTATCTGTTCGACCGCATCGACGAGGACTGCGAAGAAGTCGAGGATTTCCGTGATGTGTATCGGAGCGACTGGTTCTACAACCTCGTCAACTGCGGAATCGAGGAGGGTGCCGTGGACGGGAATAACGAATATTTCCGGCCGAATGAGGCGGTGACTTTCGCGGAGGCGGCGAAGATGGCTGTGGTGCCGGCGGTCGAGGCGGGCGTAATTCGTCTGCAAAATCCGTCGGACGGGCACTTTCCACTGATCCCGGAATCGCACTGGGCGTACCGGTATGTGGAGACGCTCTACCACTACGGCGCGCTGGTGACTGATGCGAGCTACTACGGGCCGGACGATACGCAGAGCCGCAGGCAGTTTGCGATCATCGCGGCGAGTCTGTCGCCGTGCTTCTGCGCAAATGTGTCCTGCGAGTATCCTTGCGAATGCAGGCAGGAGACCTTTTCCTGCACGGATCCGGAAGATGAGGATCCCGGCGAGGGTGGTGGCGATGACGATGACGAGGGCTCGGAGGATGACGACGAGAGCGATGACGATGGAGAGGATGACGACGTGGACGATGATGAAGACGACGATGCGGATGATGATGTGGACGATGACGATGAGGAGACGACGACAACGACCACAACGACGAGTACCACGACGACGACTGTGTCGACGACAAGTTCGAGTTCGACAACAACCACGACGGTGCCGGACGAGAACTGGGATGACTGCAATCCGGGCGACAGCTACACGCTGAATGTCTACTCGCCGTGGGGGTATGTGGAATACCTCACCTCCTCCAATCCTCCCAAGCGCTGGGGCGGGCAATTGCCACCGGATGGGCTGCCTTTCCTTTTCCACTGTGAGGACTTCCCTATCGCCGTGCTGGTAACGGCGGCGGCGGACTACACGGATGTGGGCATCCGCGAAAACTTCGGCGACGACTATGTGCTGATGGAGGGCTGGGTGGATTACGTCGGCGAGCTGACGGCTTATCCGGAGGCGCCGCGTGATTTCATAGCCCTGCGCTGGTTCACAGACACGCACTACACCAAGACACTGATGCGCTGGCCGATGAGGTAGAAAACCAAACGGACGCGAATGCAGGGGCTCTAAAACAGCCCCTTTTTTTATTATATTTGTTGTATGAAATTCGAAATTATAGAAATAATAGAGGACTTTATTTTGGACCGGCTCGCTACGAAAAGAGACCTCCCTGGCGAGAAGTTTTATTCCCATAGATATGCGTGGAGTAATCGACGACCTTCTAAAAGCAAAAGTAGAAAAGGCTTACAGAAGGGCTGAAACGATCTTTCGGCGTACTAGTACGCGGATTGAGGAAGTGTTCACGTGAACACTTTTGCGGAACATTTGATTTGTGCGCGGACAGACTTTTTTGCACGTGCAAAAATTCTTTGCCCGGGCAAAAGACTGCAAAATTTTAATTCAGAGAACTATATACCGCCAAGCAAATCCTTCAACCACTGCAGGTCGTTCGTCGGAGGGTAGCTTTCTACATCCTGATAAATGTTCGTGGAGACTGTGCGCCTGATGGTGACGGTCGGGAAATTGCCGCCGGGATAATTGTCCTGATCTGTTTTGGAAGGCTGCATGGTGAGAACGATGGTGACGTAAGACTGGTCTTTCATGTTGGACTCGGCATAGGCCTTGAAAGGATCGTCGAGTGGGTTGATGTAAAATTGGACAGAAAGGACGTTGCTGCGGAAAGCGGTGATCGGGACAAATGGCGAGAACTCGGTACTGTAGGAATCGAGATCGGTATTGTAGGCAAGAGAGAGATTTTGCTCTGAAACATCGGTGTAATCTTCAATGTTGGGATAGCCCTGAAAATAATTATTAAAGATAGTGGCGTAATCTGTGTCGCAGGAGTAACCGTCAGCACATTTATAAAGATCGAGAATGCCGTTGTTGTCGACATCAATGCCCTGCAATTTGAGAATGGCCAAAGCATGGTTCTGATCAGTGTCGATGGTCTGCAGGCCGATGATGATTTTTTCGACACCGGTAGGGCTGGTGAGATAGAGCTCGGATTGATTCTTTGGGAAATTATTGCAGTCGTTTCCACCGAGTAGATCATCGCAGAAAGCGTTGGATAGACTTTGAGCTGTTTCATCTTCGTCCGGATTTGCGGTCGACCCATGATAGGGATTTTGACCCGTGTTCTCGTCCTGCGAGAGATCGTAAATCACTTCGCAATCTTTGGGATCGGCATCCGGAGGATATGAACATTCCACGCCGAGGTCGGTGGGATTGGTGGCGGGATTGTGGGTGGGGTCGAGACTGGAACCGGGATGGAAAAAGCGGCTGCCGTAAGCGCCGTGATAGAGGCCGTAGGCGATTGTTCCGTTGCCATTCTGGAGAACATTCACACTGTAATACTCGTCGTAGTCGATGGCGTTGTTGTGAATATAATTGGCAAGCTGATCCATGACCACGCGGGCATCGTCGTAAAGGGCGCTGCGGATATCGGTCTTTTTTTCGGTGTTGACGGTGGAAATGAGGATGGTCGTGGAAATCGTCGCGATGAGCGTGAAAATACTGGCGGCGAGGAGAATTTCGATAAGGGTAAAACCGGATGGATGTTTGGTGCGCATGGGAATGAGGAAAGGGTCTACAGGGGAGATTATAGTAGATTAGGGGGCGTAAGGAAAAAGAATTTTGGAA
>JBAZZM010000008.1:0-19875 GCA_041658805.1 Candidatus Altimarinota bacterium
GCCAAAACACTGCGCTCCGAACACAGCCTCGGCCTCAAATTGCTCGATGAAATCGCCTCACTCACGGGCTGGCTGCTTTTTTTCTACATCCTGTATTATTTCGCCGCCCTTTATTTGAGCACCAAAAACTTCGGCTTAAGCCAGATTCCAAAAGGATTTTTAGTCTATGACAGCCACATCTTCAAATACATTCTGGTGATCGTTTTTCTGCTTCATTCAGCCATTTCCCTCAAGGTCAATTTCTTCCGCAAGAGCCCTTTGGCCGACCTTTTACTTATTCCGGGCTTCTTTTTCGGCAGCATTATTGTCCTAATCAATTTTTAAAATGTTCCCACTGATTATCCAAACAGATTACTTCGCAGTCCACAGCCTTTGGCTCTTTGTCGGCCTCGCCTTCATCGCCGGCACTTATGCGATCATCCGTCTCGGTATCAAAAATGGCCTCAAGATGCAGTTTTTCAACGAACATTCTTTCAAGTTGATTGTCTGGCTGATCATTGGCAGTCGTCTCGCCGGAATTTTGGAAAATTTTCAGGACTATTTTTCAGAATTCAGCCCGACCTCATTTCTCCGAATCTTCTATATCTGGGACCGCGGCCTCGCCCTATGGGGAGGGGTTTTGGCTTTTCTGATTTATTTTTATTCAGTCTGCAAAAAAGACGAACAGGATTTTTGGAAATGGCTGGACGTCCTTGTCCCATGCGGTTTGATCGCCATGGCCATCATCGACCTCGGCGCTTTCTTTGACGGCATCAACTATGGAAATGAAACCTCTCTTCCATGGGGCGTAAACTTTGCCCGTCCGGAAATCAAATATGTGGTCCCAATTCACCCGACCCAAATTTATGCTTTTCTCTATTCCGCTATTCTCGCCGTCGGCCTGATTTTTCTGGCAAACTATAAAAAATTAAAAGAGAAAGAAATCACGGGGCTGATCGGACTCATCGGCATCGCGGCATTTTCCTTCGTCCGCTTTTTGGAAGAATTTGTCCGCGGGGATGACATTCTCGAAATCTTTGGCATCCGCAGTCCCTTCATCGTTTCGGCCATTATCTTCATCTTGTCTGGCGTCTTGCTTTATCTTCGCTATAATGATCTTAAATTTTTAAAGAAAAAATTATGAACTACCTTAGCAGTTTCTTTCAATACCTTTTCAATCCGGTTCCTGGCCCAACTTTCAAATTCCTGATTCCGATGTTGGTTTTGGCCGGCATCTTGATCGCCGCCGGAGTCACTTTTTCCGAGATCTACCGCCGCAAAAAAACGGAAGATTTCGCCTTCAAAAGACTCTTTAAAAAAGTGTCTGCCAGATTGGTCATGTTTGGCGTCTGGTTCATATTTCTGGTTGCTGTCCGCTTTGAGGACATTCCATATTTTGCCATGCGGCTTTGGATCTATTTGAGTCTGCTGCTTTTGCTTTACGCCTTCTATCATTATCTGCGCATCTACTTCAAAGTCTATCCGATCGAGAAAATCAACGCACAGAAAAAAGGCCCATCGCTTCAAAGCAAATACCTGCCAAACAAGTAGAAACATTGAGAAACCTCCATGAAACATACTTCCAACAAAAAAGATTTTATACAGGATGTAAACAGTCATTATTTCACTGGTAAATATGTTGCAGAAAAAAATTGGATACTTGATTATCAGTTCAGAAGTTTCATTTTTGAGAATCTTGAACTGGTTGGCGGTAGTTTTTCATGCAGTCATTTTCAAAATTGCACATTCACAAATGTACTTTTTGAATCAGTTAACCTAGATGAGTGCAACTTTAAGAATTGTAAATTTCAAAATACAATTTTTAGAAAATGCTCAACAGAAGGCGCTAAATTAATTGACTGCAAGGGCACACCACGGATAACAGATTAAAAAAACTCACTTTGGTTGTAAGAGGCACAATACTTTCGACAAAACAAAATTTGACAAAATGAGAAGGGATTTGATAGCCTGCCAGACACCGTGGGAATTTATTAAAATTATAAATTTCTACGGTGAGGAATGTCTACATAAACCCAACACCACAGGAGTACCCCGATGGACCATGGTCTTGTACGGAGACAGTTGTCCGATGGAACCTACATCGTCTGGATCGAAGGCACCAACGAACACGAAAATCACTGGCATATAGCCCCTGACGGGACCATTTTGTCAGTCAAAGAAGGAGGCAGTCCCATATACAAACGAAGTGACATCCGAAAAAGAATAAACGAGGTAACCGGCTGGGATTGGTCTGTCGGCTGGAAACCGAAGTGACCTAAACCGTGTAACATGTAAGACATTCCTCCACCAACTTTCGAGTGGATTCTGCAAAACAGAATCCACTCTTTTCCAACAGAAAAAAGGCCCATCGCTTCAAAGCAAATACCTGCCAAACAAGTAGAATTCAGGCTACCTTTACGATCTCGTATTCTACAGTTCCGGCCGGAACAGCCACCTTTACCGTATCGCCTTTTTTGCGATCCAGCAGCGCGCTGCCGATCGGCGACTCATTGGAAATCTTCCCATCAAACGGATTGGCCTCTTCACTACCAACCAAAGTATAAATTTCCACTTCGTCCTTCTTTTTATTCTTCAAATGAACAGTATTGCCAAGCTGAATTGTCTTGGTAACTTTTGCCTTGTCGGAAATAATCTTCGCGGTTTTGATTTTTTCTTCCAATTCCAAAATACGACCTTCCACAAAAGCCTGCTCGTTTTTCGCCTCCTCATACTCGGCATTTTCAGAGAGATCCCCATATGAAATAGCCTCCTTGATGCGCGCAGCCACTTCCCTGCGTCGCGTATTTTTCAAATATTCCAATTCTTCAACCAATTTATCCAAGCCCTCTCTCGTAATCAGAGTGGCTTTTTTGCCTTCATTGGTGAGAAAATCACCGTTTTGCGCGTCATCATGTGTCTGGGAACTGTCGTCTTTTTTAGCAATCATTTTAAATAAGTTATAATTTAAAAATTATTCCGGGCGGATTTTAACACTTGTCGGATGTTCTTTCAATTTTTGCAGTACCTTGGCCTCGATCTGACGGATTCGCTCACGGGTCACATTAAATTCCTGTCCGACTTCCTCCAAGGTATGCCCGACTCCGTCTTTCAATCCAAAACGCATCTCTATAATCTTGCGCTCACGCGGCGACAGATACTGCAGCATCTCATGAATGTTTTCCTTGATCAACTGGCGGTTTGTCGATTCCGAAGGCGAAAGCGCCTCATCATCTTCGATAAAATCACCCAGCTTGCTGTCTTCTTCTGTTCCTACCGGAGCCTCCAGCGAAACGATATCTTGGGAAATTTTCAAAATATGACGGACTTTCTTTTCATCCATATCCATTTCAGCGGCCAATTCCTCCACCAATGGTTCACGACCGAGTTCCTGCACCAGCCGGCGCTGGGCATGAGTGAGCTTGTTGATCGTTTCCACCATGTGCACCGGGATCCGGATCGTACGGGCCTGATCGGCAATGGCACGGGTGATCGCCTGACGGATCCACCATGTGGCGTAAGTTGAGAATTTAAAACCGCGGTTCGGATCGAATTTTTCCACCGCCCTGAAAAGACCGATATTTCCCTCCTGAATCAAATCCAGAAAAGATAAGCCTCGGCCAATATATTTTTTCGCGATACTAACCACCAAGCGCAGATTGGCCTCGGCCAGCTTGCTCTTCGCCGATTGATCGCCTTTCGCGATCCTGCGGGCCAAATCCACCTCTTCCTTCGCAGTCAGCAGTTTCACGCGCCCGATCTCGCAGAGATAAAGCCGGATTGAATCATTGGCGATTTCCTTAAATTCCACTTCCCTCTTTTGCTTGCGATCCTTGCGATCCGCCGCCGAAATCAGTGGTTTTTTATCAGCAGCTTTCTTGGCGGCTTCGGTATCATCCACCACGGCCAAATCCTCCACATCTGCCGTCAAAAGAGAGCTGTCTTTCGCGTCCATCACCTCCACACCCAAATCCAAAAATAAACTATAGATTTCATCCAGAAGAAGCACATCCTCCTCGATTTTAGGCATCGACTTGATCAATTCCTCTTGCGTAATAAACCCTTGAGACTTTCCTTTTTTCACCAGATGCCTGACCTCGGTGGGAAACTTGGCCAAGTCATCATCAGTCGGATGATGGATAAATTTGGCTGTTCGAGCCATAATGTTTATTTAGAAAGCAAAGTTTGCTGCTCTGTCAGCAGCCGGATCAATTTTTCTTTATCGGCCTCATCTTCGGCCTCCTTAATGCCATTCTCGATTTGTTTCAGACGCCGCGCCACGCGATCCTTCTTCATCTTGTCAATCAGTTTTCCAACCTCCACAGTCAGCGCATCTTCCGAAAACAATCGATACTGCTCTTGAACATAGAGCGACAGGACATTTAGTTTTTCCCTTTCTTGAGCCAAGACTTTCGAGTCGTTGTCCCACCTCTCAAAATCGTTTCGGGCTGAATTATACTGATCCGTCAAGTCGTTGTAAATAGCTTTCTGCCAGTCACTTTCGAAATCAGCTTCACTGATCAAATCAGCAATTTCCTTGTAAGTGGACGGATATTCCAAAAACAGTCCCAGCAGCAATTCCCTCACCTCAAACTTCCCGTTTCCCACGGCCACAGCTGTAGAAGCCTCCCTCGCCGGATGGCTCGTCGGCAGCTTGAAATTCTCGATTTCATCGTAAACAAACTGCTCCTGCACCTTTAGTTTTGCGGCCAGTTCACGGATATAAAAATCCTTCGTGATCGCCGGCATTTCCTTATACACAGGCAAAATCTCGGCAATCACCTTGTTTCGTCCGTCAATCTGGGTCGTATCCACATTCGCCACCAGCTTTTCAATAAAAAAGCTCACAAAATTCTTGGCTTCGTTGATCAAATTTCGAAACCCCTCCCGATTTTCCAGAACATAATCAGCCGGATCCTTTGCCGAAAGTCCAGTAACCGTCTTCATATTCACCCCCTCACCGGCCAAAATAAAATACGTCCTTTTTGTCGCCTCAAAACCCGCATCATCACTGTCAAAAGCGGTCACCACATTTTCGGTCAACCTCTTGATCAACCGCGCCTGATCAGGTGTAAAAGCCGTTCCCGAGCTGGCCACGATATTTTTTACCCCGTTTTGATAAGGCAGAAGCACATCAAAATATCCTTCCACCACGATCGCCTTGTCCTCTTCTTTTATAAATTTTTTGGAATGGTAAAAACCGTAAAGCACTTTGCCCTTGCTGTAAATCGGGTTCTCTGAAGAATTCAGATATTTAGGTTCCTGATCAGCTTTTAAAGCCCGACCCCCAAACCCGCAAACCTTTCCAAGATAATCAAAAATCGGGAACATCAGCCGCCCGCGAAATTTGTCGTAGATTTTATCTTCGCCGATATTTCTCTGCGCCGCAAGACCGGAGCGCAGTAAAACATTTTTGCTAATCCCTTTTTTAAGTAGCATCGTATACAACTCTTCAAAACTATCCGGAGCATACCCCAGCCGAAATTCCTCGATTGTTTCCTCATTCAATCCCCTCTTTTTCAAATAATCCAAAACCTTTTTGCCGTCTTTCGATTTGTGCAGCTCCTTTTCAAAAAATTCTGCCGCCAGCTCATGCGCTTTATAGTACTCATCTTTCTCACTTTTCCCCTCTTTTTTTTGGAATTTGGACAGATCCTCAACCTTCAGGCCGACTTTGTCGGCCAAAACCTGAATCGCTTCCGGAAACGAAATCCCCTCGATTTCCTGAATAAAAGTAAACACGTCTCCGCCCTTGCTGCAGCCAAAACAATGAAAAATCTGCTTTTCCGGACTGACTATAAAACTGGGCGTTTTTTCACCATGAAATGGGCAAAGCCCCTTGAAATTGCGGCCATTTTTTTTCAGCTGCACATACTGGCCCACCAAATCGCTGATCGACAACCTCGATTTTATATCATCGACAATATCCGCCATAAAAAATATTTAAATCCTGCACACGAAAAGCACTGCCTTTATAGCCGAAATAGAGTGGAAAAACAAGCGACTCTTCGTTAGCCCATTGCATCACTTTTTATTTTCTTCGCAACCACGATTTAGCTCTTTTTAAGCCAAAAAACTTCCATGGATTTTCGCACATTCCGACATTTTTTATTTTTCGCACAACCACGATTTTAGCTCTTCCTTGAGCCGAGGACTCAAGAGCCGTCTCGATACATCCCAACATGTTTTACTCTCTACGCAACCACGATTTGCCGCTCGTAAAAGCCAAAAACACGAGTTTTATTGCGCAATATTTTGTTCTGTTCTGCTACTCCAAAAGCTTGATTTTCGGCTAAGAAAAGCTAAAATTCAGACATCAGCAAATCTATTTTTTAACCAAAAAACTATGAAAAATCTCTCCGACGAAAGACTCTACGAACGCTGCAAATATTTCGGCAAACTCACGCTTAACTATCGAAACAAATTTATCGGCCTTCTTCCGGAAGTAAATCGCCGCAAGCTATATGAACAAAAAGGCTTTTCCAGTATTTTTGAATTTGCCTTCAAATTGGCTGGTTTGAGCAAAGAACAGGTTCAAGTGGCTCTGAATTTGGACCTGAAATTTGCCGACAAACCCGATCTGAAAGAGATTTTTGAAAGCGGCAAAGCCAGTATCAGCAAACTCGCTCGGATCGTCTCCATCGCCACAGTCGAAAATCAGGAATTTCTAGCCAATCAGGTTCAGCTTCTCCCGAAAAGTTCGCTCGAAACTCTGGCCCGCGATATCAAAAATCGCCTGCCCGGGCAGGCGATTGAAAATCAGAACGGCTTATTTGAGACGCAAAACGAGCCTGAAAGTGTTCACGTGCACAGCGCATATGAAATTCAAAATTTACTCCATCTTAAACTTTCCGCCGAAGTTATCGCCAAACTTTCCGAACTTCAAAATAAAGGTCTGGATATCAATGAATTGATTTTGGAATTTTTAAAAAATCGTGAAGAAGAAATCGAAAACGAAAAAATAGAAATAGTCGAAGAACAACAGGTCGTCACTAAACCTGTCTCACGCTACATTCCTTCCAAAACCAAAAAAATTCTCCAAGCCGAACACGGAACAAAATGCGCCATCACTCACTGCAAAAAACCGGCTAAAGCAATACACCATACTGCCAGATTTGCTCTTTCTCAAGCTCACAATCCTCGCTACCTCGCTCCTCTTTGCCACGAACATCACCTGATTGCCCATTCCATAGACCAGAACATGCACACTCTTCGAAAAGCGGCCACGCCATAAAAATGGCCATCCATCAGTTTTCAAACCTTCCTCCTGCCAGAAAAAATCAGGGCTCCGGCCAAAATTGCCACCAAGATCACAAGCGCGATTAATATAAACAACTTTTGCTCCGTATCCACAAAGCTGACCGCCAAAATTCCAAAAACAGCTGTCACAAAATAATAAAACACCAGCACTCTCCGGTCCGACAGCCCCAAATTCAAAAATCTGTGATGCATATGCTTCAGATCGCCTTGCCAAAATTTCTTTTTTTCCACAAATATCCGTCTCAAAACCACCCAGACCATATCCAAAATCGGCACTCCCAAAACCAAAAAAGCCGTTGCCACTTTCCCTCCGGAAAAAATTGCCAAAGTGGCCAGCACAAAGCCGAGTAGTGTACTCCCGGCGTCCCCCATCAGCATCTTCGCTTTCGGAAAATCAAACAACAAAAACCCGAAAGCCACCATGCTCAAAATCAAAGCCAGACTGGCCAACCCAGTCTGCGAAGCCGGATTTTCATGCAAACCGGGATGAATGCTCAAGAAAAATAAAGTCAGCGCCGCGATCGCGCTCACTCCGCTGTTTAGCCCGCTCACTCCATCCAAAAAATTCATCGCGTTCACGATCGTCATCACCCATACGATCGTAAACACCGCGCCCACAAGTGGCACAAAAGCCAGATTTCCAAAAAACGGCAGATGAATCGACAAAATCCCAACTCCTCCATAAACCAAAATCACGCCTGCCACAAACTGAAAAAACAGTCTGATCAATGGACTAAGTCCAAAGCGGTCATCCAAGAAACCAACCAGAACAATAAGTCCGCTTCCGCAAAGCAGAGCCAAAACCTCCTTGTCGATCGGCACAAAAATCAAAGTCGCGATCAAAAAAACCACATACATCGCCACTCCGCCGGAATAAGGAATCGGCGCCCTCGTCATTCCGTATTTTTCCGGACTGTCCACCATCCCGATTTTCGGAAAAAACTTCAGACAAAAAATTCCCAAAACCACCATCAAGGCAAAAGTAAACACGGCCACCTGCCAATAAAAATTCATACTAGAATTAAATCACTTTTCCACTCTCTTCGCCACATCTTCAATCGAAATAAGATCACTCCCAGCTTCTTTCACATCAAAATCCCCTACTTTTGTGCGTCGCAATTCCACAACATAGGCCCCGACTCCGAGCTTTTCCCCGAGATCATGCACCAGCGAACGCACATATGTTCCGCTCCCGCATTCCACATTGAAACTCACTTCCGGCCACTCGTAATCAATGATTTCGAATTTTTTAATCAGCACCGTTCGTGGCTTAAGTTCAACATTTCCACCGGCTCTCATGATATCCGCCGCCCGTTTGCCTTTCACTTTCAAAGCCGAGTATTTTGGCGGATTTTGCGAAATTTTGCCTGAAAAATTTTGCAGAATCTCATTTTCAATTTCATTCTTTGAAATTTCCTCCTCACTCACTTTTTCAATTTCTCCCTCCGCGTCATAACTGTCCGAAACAAATCCAAACTTCGCCCGCACTTCATATTCTTTTTCACATCCCAAAAAAAACTTCAGCGATTTCGTCGCCTTTCCAACAGCCACCACTAGTAGTCCCGTAGCCAAAGGATCCAGCGTCCCCCCGTGCCCGACTCTCTTTATGCCGGTTTCTCTTCGAATCTGTCGGACCACATCAAAAGACGTCCTCCCCTTTTCCTTATCAATCAAAAAAAATCCATCCATATATTAGCTCGTCTTACAAACATTTTCCCTCCTCTCAAAATGATCCGGATAAATTTCCACTTCGATCTCGCGCTCCAACAATGTCTTTACCACATGCCGATCGTTCCACTCAATCGTCTTCCCCCTGACCTTCATCACTTCCTCGCAACCTTTTCCGGAAATGACCACGCTGTCCCCTTCTCTCGCCAGCGTCAGCGCCAGCCGGATCGCTTCGCGCCTGTCAGGAATCTTCCAAAAATTCTGCCCTTCCTGTCTCGACACCCCTTTCGACACCTGTTCAATAATCTGCCACTCGTCCTCTTCATATGGATCATCATCCGTCAAAACAATATAGTCGGCATATTTATCCGCGATCTCACCCATGATATGACGCTTCGACTTGTCACGCCCGCCACCAGTCGCACCAAATACGGAAAAAAGCCGTCCCGGCGTCAGCTTCCTATACAGACTCAAAAGATTTTCCAGAGCCACCGTATCATGCGCGTAGTCCACAATCACGCTAAATTTCTGCCCACAATCCACGTGCTCAAATCTCCCCGCCACCGCTTTTGAATCCATCAAACCCTGTCTGATCACTTCCAGCGGAACTTGTAGTGATATCGCCACGCTCGCCGCCGCCAGCGCATTGGAAATATTGAATTCACCCGGCATATGCAGTTCCATTGCGATCGAGTTGTTTGGCACATGCATGACAAAATGCGAACCGGCCGGATTTTTCTCGATGTTCGCCGCAAACACCGTCGCCTGATTCAGCCCGTAAGTAATTTTTCGATCAGAAATAAACTGGTCAAAATAATTATAATATTGATCGTCGGCATTCAGCACCAGCACCTTCGGCACTCCAAATTTGCGCCTACCTTTGGAAACTTTTCGAAACAATTCGCCCTTTGTGTTTAAGTATGCGTTGAAATTTCCGTGATACTCCACATGATCCGGAGTCACATTCGTAATCACCCCCACATCAAAATTGATTCCAAAAATCCGTGACTGCGTGATCGCGTGCGAAGTCACCTCCAAAACCGCGTATTGACAGCCATTTTTCACCATGTGTCGCAGTAATTTCTGCAAAACAAAAGGACTGGCCGTGGTCTGCTTGGCAATGTTCGTCCACCGCTCCTCCCCCACTTGAAAATTGATTGTCGAAGCCATCCCGACTTTGAATCCGGCAGTGTGCAATATATTGGTAATCAGATTCGTCGTCGTGGTTTTCCCGTTCGTGCCGGTGATCCCAACAACGATCATTTTGTCCGCCGGAAACCAGTAGCGCAAAGCCGCCAGCATCGCCATGATTTTGTGATAGAAAAGCCGTATCGGATGCGTATCCGGAATGAGTTTTCGGAGAAGATTTATCATGCCGGCCAATTATAACAGTTTTTTGCGAACTCCACATCCGCGGCTATCGCCGCTTTCAGCTCTTCCAAATTCGCAAACTTTTTCACATCCCGTATTTTTTCCAGAAGCTCAATCTTCACCAAACTCCCCTCTTTCACATCATCTGAAAAATCCAGCAGATGCGCCTCACAAAGTTTTTTCTCGTCCACCGTCGGCCGCCCGCCCACATTCACCGCCGCCTTGTACTTTTTGCCGGCCACTTCGACAAAACCGACAAAAACACCGCTTTCCGCACCGTAATAAGGAATATTGATGGTCGGAAAGCCCAGAGTTTTGCCGATACCCGAGCCTTTTATGATTTTTCCGGAAATTATTATTGACATTATAAAGCAACTATTGTTAAATACTCATGTAGCATAAACTAAATTAACATGTCTCCTGCAGAATTACCACAAGCAGCACATCCAAACACTTTGTTGTTTGACGATTCATTCTGTCCGGAATCACGCAGGCAAAAACCTGTTTTGAGCATTGTTCGCACGGAAAATTCACCAACACTGAAGTCAACCGCCGAAACTGTTAGAGAGCAAGTAGCCAAGGTTGATCCTCTCGCAGAATTTTTAGAGGCTCGAGATGCTCACTTCAACACACCACCTTGTTACTAATCCACCATGACCGACGAACTTTCACCAGCCAACATCGACGCTATCATGGAACGCAGGACCGAAAATGATAGGAGACTCAATGTGATTAGGAAAGATAGGGATGACTTAACTGAAAGATTGGCGAAGCTGGACACGGAAAAACGTGCGCTCCTGAATAAATCATCTACTGATCCGATCGCAAGCAGTAGAATGTCAGAAATAGATGATGAGATGCTGAAAATTTTTGAACATCTCCAAAGAGGCGACAAAGAAATTGAAGATCTGAGAGAAAGCATACACGTTCTAATGGCCGCTATAATATCCTCTTGTTCATTTGCGGGACATCTAGCTCCAATCGAGCCCAAACCTTTTGCAGATCACCCCGGCCACTAGTAGAATAGAACCATGACCCGTCTCCACAAACTCCTTCTCTACACCAATCTCTTTTTTCTCCAGTCCTACCTCATTCGTTTCCACATAGGCCCATATCCGACCAACCTGCAGGAAATCCTCATTCTCCTCCAACTCCTCATTTTCCTCATCAGCTTCGGGCTAAAACCACTTCTAAATCTCAAACATCATCGCGTCCTCATCATCTTTTGGGCTCTCACCGCCATCTCCACTCTCACTCTTTCTCTCGAACCAAACCTCGACTTCATCCGCTATCTCAAGTTTTTATTCTTCGCCTCTCTCCTTGTTTTTATTTTTTTGGAAACTTTCAAAACTATTTCCGAACGCAAACAGGCTTTCAAAATTGCAGGTTATGGCGCCATCGCCTTTGGGATTTTTTCTCTGATTTACAATTTCCTCGGTTACAATGTCGCCTACGACCTGCGTCTCCTTGGTCCGCTTGACGCAGCGGTTTATCTTGCTTTTTACCTCGCGCCTTTTTTCATATTTTTCCTTCTGGAAAAGAAATTTCTCCCGGCAATTTTACTCGGCCTGCTCCTGCTCGCCACCCGTTCCGCCGGAGCTATCGGCGCCAGTTTTTTTGTCATCCTGATTTATTTCTTCCCATTTCAAAAAAAATCTTTCAAAATCCTCCTCGCTTTATTTTCCATCCTCATCCTCTCTCTCACTTTTTACACAAAAGTTCTCCCCGCCTTCCAGACAAATTATTCCAGTTTGAATGAACGCGGCGAAATTTGGCAGACCTCATTTCAGCTCTTGCAAGAGCCAAAAAATCTATTACTTGGTCTTGGCTTCGGCCAGTTCCAAACCCAGTACGCCACACACGTCAAAGACATCATCGGCCGCGAACCATTGGATTATATCGTTCTCCAACCTCACAACATTTTCCTGCTTTTTATTTTCAATTTTGGAATTCTCGGACTGGTTTTTTTGATCCTCGCGATTTTAAAAACCCTCAAACTCAAAGATGTTTTCAGTTTCATCCTTTTATATTTTTTGCTTCACGGTCTGATCGACACACCTTTTTTCAAAAACGATTTGCTTTTTATTTTTGTCCTGCTTTTAAGCCT
Source organism: Candidatus Altimarinota bacterium (assembly GCA_041658805.1). Taxonomy (GTDB): domain Bacteria; phylum Patescibacteriota; class Gracilibacteria; order UBA1369; family LOWO2-01-FULL-3; genus JBAZZM01. Next base: position 12,383 of record JBAZZM010000008.1, read on the forward strand.
AATACTAAACCCGAAAGTACCGCATAAGGATCGGCTGCTTTGACCACGCCCGAGGCCACCAAAACTCCACAGGCCCCAAGTGAAAGAGCGATCGTCACATCCTCCGGATCCCGGATTCCCGCCCCCACCAACACTTTGTTTTTACCAACAAAATCGACCGCCTTCTCGATAATTTCCGGTCCGGCTTTCGAAACCGAAATATCCCCGCCGATCAATTCCGGCGGTTCCACCGCAATCAAGTCCGGCTCAAAATCTTTGATCTTGCCGCCTCTCTCCGGCGTATCCGCGCACACCACCGTAAAAAGCCCGGCCTCGCGCGCCCTCGCTATCGAATCTCTCAAAACAATTTCACCAATTTGATACTCGGAATGGTTCAGCAGTGTCCCAAACGCCCCAACCTCTTTCACATGTTTGGCCAGAATTTTCCCTGTCCCGCTGCCATAAACCACCGGATCCAGATGTTGGGCAAACACAGGAATCTTCACCGCCTCACAAACCGCCTTTAAATCTATCGCGTTCACCGCCACAGCCACACTCTCACCGGTCTCATTCGCCACTTTTTCACAAATTTTCGCCAAAACCACGGCCTTCTCGCCCGTTCCCTGCTCATAAATTTTAAAATTCACGATAATAACCGGCAATTTCATGACCCGAATATAGCCCAGTTTCAGCCTTAAACCAATTGACCAAAAGCCCGAATTTTGCTATAATTCTATGAACAAAAAATAAAAACAATTAATGCGACTTGAACCACGCTTTTCCATAGCCAAAGAACGCCGCTTTCTGTTTAAAGAAGCGCCATCAAAATACGATGACAAAGCCTTGGAACATAAGGTGGATGCCCAACTTGCCAGTGTTTCTGAAAAGCTGAAAGACCCCGCAGAGGCTCTCAAAGAGGTAAAAGAACTTTCCATCGACCTGACCAAGCACATAAGCCGCGATTATCACAAAGACCCGACAAACCTTTTGGAAGCTCTGGTCGATGTCGAAACTTTTCGAAAAGATGCAAAAGTGAAAGAACTCTTCCCCGGCCCGGACGAATCAATCCACGGCCAAGCCCGCAGATATCTCGGCATCAGTTTTAGTAAAGGATTTATCGAAAAAATGCCCAAAAAGCTGGCCGAAGCGGTCCGATTAAGACAAGCTATGAGTCTCAAATTTGAAATCGACAACGGCCAAGTAACCTGCAAAGCTTTTGGAATAGATGGCACCGAAATTCCAAGTCTCTCCTTCGCATTCAGCTTCGAATCTGATGGTCTGAAGCAATTCAAAGTCCAACGCGAATGGATCAAGAAGGATACCTACACCAAATTGAACTCAACACAGACGACCAAATTGGCAGAAAAGAAAGAAGACAACTCAAAAGTATATGCAGAAACAGCCATAACCGAATACCCAAAAGCTCAAGAAAAAGCCAAGAAAACAGAAGGTGCTATGACCGCCAAAGCCGGAGTTTCAGATGTCGGAGACAAATTTATTGCCCCCGTAGCAACATTCCAAACAGCTAAGGCACCAAAAATAAATCCAGCTATACAAAATCTTGGCCCTCTTACTCCATCAGGGATACCAACTGGAGCTGTGGCAAACACAATCATCGCTCAAACGGCACCGTCGGAACCACTTAAAACAAACACGCTTCCTCAAGCCCAGCAAATGCTCTCTGCCCGCCTAAGTAACCTAAAAAGTGAAGTTTCGGTTTCAGACACAAAAATCAGCGACTGGGTTTCCGACAACGATACATGGCTCGAGAATTGGGAAAGAGTCAACAATCAAGCCAAAATAAGAGACATTCTGACTGGACCGCCATTCAAAGTCACAAATTCCAAAGATGCAGCCTTCCACATCGTCAGACTTCTCGAAAAAGGCAGCAATCAAAATGTTACCGCTGAGGAAATTTACAACCACTTTAATCTCGGCAAAGAATTCCAAGATCTCAGCTACAAAGGATTCATCGATACCGCGCAAAAAAACATCACAAATCCTACGGTCAGCCCTCAATTCGTTCTAAAACAAGCCGCAGTCATCGGCCACATCAACACGCTGATGCAAGAAATTCGCAATATGAAAGCCATCAAATTCGAAGATATGCCTACTCCGAACATCTCCATCGATCCGGCAGTTCAAAGCAAGCTCGAAGAAATTTTCGGCCAAGATGAAGGTTCAAAAATCTGGTACCCATGGACAGAAGGACTAAAAAGATGGTTCGGCGGACAACTTAATGAAGCAAGTGCTTTCACCATGGAACATGCGGCCTTCGGTCGTGAAGCCTCAACAAAGGAAGAGCGTGAAGCTCTCCGCAGATACATGGCCGAACAGGCGGCCGGAAACGAAATGCTCTACAAAATCGCCGAATTCAACAAGGACGGCTCAATCACTTATAATCAGGATAGATTTAAAGCAAATCTAAAAACACTTGTTGATACCGGTGTAAAAGAAATTTATGCCGGCCAAAGCATAGAAATGAAAGCCCTTCAGTACAATTTAAATAAACTCGGTGGGAAAGACGCCGCGATCTCCCAAATGCAATCACAGCTCGATGACCTATCTACCCCTGTTGACGAATTAACAAAAAAAATAATCCGCATCGGATACACCGAACAAAGACTGGCTGATCAGTTTAGTAAGCGCACAGATTTGAAACTCGCTGACTCACCGGAACTTGCCGACGCCGAGAAAAAATTAATAGAAGAAAACCCGGATATTACTCAAGAAGACTTGGAGATCGTTGAAAGATTCTTGGTCGGAGGCATATTCGTCAGTCTGCATTCAGACATGTTGGATCCAAACGAAAATGGCTTGTCATTGGCGGGAGTATTCCCCCAATTCAAACTCCCGGATGGCTGGACAGTAACACCAACCACACAGGGAGTGGGGCTCTCAAAATCAATCGCCCTAAAAAAGAACAGCAGGGCAGTGCTGACTCTCGGCGCACAGGGCTGGTACACTCATGGTGGCGCGCACATGGCGCTCAAATTCCCTGCAGGCAAAAATTTGGATTTCGGGTTTGGCGGAATAGTGGGCGTAACATCAGGTTTAATTTCCTACGGAGTCGGCGGTCTAAGTTTCAATCGCGAACTCAATCAAGTCGAATACACAAAACAACAGGAAGCTCTTCAGGAAGCTGGTTTTACCGAAGCTTCAGAAGCTTTAAAATCCGGAAAATCATATCCGGAAATCAGCGAAATCATCCTTACGAAAACGGGCCAGTATGGAGAATATCTAAAAGGACTTAAAGACAAATACAAGATCACAGACGAAGGCATAGTGGCGATCTTTGAAAGAGAACAAGGCCGAATTAAATCCGATGCCACTCGCGGCGACCATGAAGGATTTCACCTTGCTCCGGCCGTAACAGGCGGAGGCATCTTCGGCGGAGCCATCGGACCGATTCCATTTGTCGGTGCCTATCTCACTCTAAAAATTGGGGAAACACCGATCACTGTCCGCAGAAGCATCGCCGGAGAACACGACGTCGCTGACTTCAATCAGGCCAGACTCGAGGAAGCCCTCAAAAATCCTGAACTAAAAAAGACCGAACTTGATCCCGGAAAAATCGACGACCTTATCAAATCCATGCAGGAAATCGGCAGAGACGCCAAATTGGCATACGATGAAAACGGTCAATTGGCAATCTTCAGAGAAAACACTTCCAAATTTAACATCGGCCAATTCTTCAACAGCACGGAAAGCATGGATGAAGGTTTGCGCCAGACAATAGGTGTCAATGTAGAAAAAGATCCCGATACAGGCGCCGCAAAACTCAAAATCAAACCTATCGGCGGCGGTAGCAACATCAGAATCTCCATCGACCCGGCCCTAAAAGAAAAACTCGCCGTCAGAGATGATTCAGTCCTGCTTTCAGTTTTCATGGATTCAAACCTCGTTTTCACACGCGAAGATTATTTTTATCCATTCAAAACCGCGGGACAATACAGTGAAACATTCATTACAATCAAAGCTGATCCAAAAAATTCACGTAAAGAAATTGAAAAACAGTCAGCCGACCAAATCCTCCAGCTCTTTGGGAAAAAACCGGTCCGTGTCCCAGGTCTCAATAAGACCGGAGAATCAAAAGTATTTGTAATCAGCAAAGACATCAAAGGAGGAGCATTGGATGAGTTCAAAAAATTCCTCGATTCAAACAAAGACACACTCAGCACATCTGACATTCAAGCAAAATATGACGCATGGTCTGAAATTGTCAGCAAATTCGTGAACGAACAACCGATCGAAAAACTCAATGCCGGAGTCCAAAAAGAGCTTGTCCCAAACACCATGGGCGAGGCCGGATACTTTGCCGAAGATTTATACCAGGAACTTCAAAAAGACAATACATATAAAAAGTTAAGCACGATCAATACCGGCACAACCTTCGAACAATATTCCGCAAACAACCAAAAAATTGCCGAACTGATTGCCCAAAAAAGCGCAGAACAAGGCAAAAATTTATCGGCGGCGGATATCAACGCAACCATGCTCTATCTGGCCTCCCGCAGTTTTGCCGAAGCCAAAGACAAGGCAACGGTCATCAAAAGAACTCTCGAATTCGCCAAAAGCAGCGTTTTCATTCCACAATTCAAACAAGCTATCAGCAGACTGAATGCACAGGGAGCAACCATAAATACAAGCGCCGAAACGATGGTCGGAACAATGATCGATCACCTCAAAACTACGGACTTCAATGCAGACAAATACAAAGATTTTCTGGAAGGCACGAAATTCCTTTCAGCGGTCGGAACACAGGGGGAAGTGGGTCTAAGACCGGTTCTTTACTATGGCGACAAGATCGACTTGAACTACGGAATTTTTAATTTCCAGGAATTCAAGCTAAACAGTCCGGATCCTCAGGAACAAGACACCGCCCGCGTCCTATTGGAACTCAGCAATCCAACACAGGAACTTACACACAAAGTACTCAGCAATAAAGAAGCTCTCTTCCTCCTGCTCGGACCGGAAGAAGCGGCAAAAGCCGGCGAAGCCTTAAAATCAGGCAAGGTTTCCGAAAAAATTCAAAACCTCGTAAACGCAATCCGCAAAGCCGAACTGGCAGGCGCTCAAAACCTCGACGTCAGCGAAGTCTCCGGATTTGAAGACCTTAAGAGCAAAGGCACCTTTATTATAGAATTCAAAACCAAGCTCGGAGCCGGTATCTATGAAAGATGCACCAACGGAACTATTTTGGGATATGAAAATATTAAGGTATTATACAAACCGGTAGCCAAAGGCGGCGCCAAGACAGAAAGTTACATCAATCTTAACGCCGAAAGCGCCCTGGCCGCATATGAGATCATATTGGGAGTAAAGGTGGACTTCATCAAGGAGCAGGAGAGCAAGCCCACCGAAAAACCACCGAAACCACCGGCAGGAAAACCCCCAAAGCCACCTACACCGCCAACACCGGCTGGAAAACCTAACGACGCTCCCCCAGGAACAGGAAACACAACTGAACCATAATAAATATGTATAAATCAATATCCAAATCGGTCGCGCTTATATCTTCACTTCTGGTGATTCTGACTCTGCAGGCCGGTGCCCAAGCCCCGGATTACGAGCCAAGCCAATGCACCGAAGCGTCTTTGGACTATTGGTTGGACAATTTTTCCGCCTGCGACCCGGACAATCCCCTCAACATCTCCGGCGGCATCATCAGCAATATAGACAACTCCAGTCTTCCAAACAACTACCCCTTCGGTCTCTGTTACCCTTCATTCAACAACTACACCGATGCCGTATACGACGACGGCACCGGCAAAGACCCTTATCGCAGTATTCCACCGGTTTTCAAAGATGAACGCGATTTCTTCAAGGTCCGCATCAACGATTCCAATCCGACTTTCGCCGACTACAAAAACACCATCACAGTCAAGGAAGACGACAGCCTGAAATTTATGGTCTACATCCATAACGACGGAAACCCATGCTTCAATGAAGACATCGGCGTCGACATCCCAAACGGAAAATTCTACTCCGACTGGCTCACCACTTCCCACGACACAAAATTAAGAATCGACCCGTCATTTTTGGACATCAACGGAGATTTACGAAAGTCACTTACCGGTTCAGATTCGTTCGAAGCCAACATTTGGGGCTCCAATGTCATCAACCAAAACGGAATCAAAGGGGAGAAAACCAAAGATTCCGTAACCATAAATACTCTCAACGGAGAGAACCTGATTTTGGAACTCATCCCAAACTCTGTCCGATACATTGATCTCGATTACAACTGGGCTTCCGACGAGCACGATGTTTCCAACACCGATGAAAAGAATCTCTTCACCAGCGACAACGGTATGCCTCTCACTACTTTGACCAACGGCAATATCAAGAGTGACGGTGGCGATTACTATGGATCACAGCCCTACATCGGTCTCGTTTCTTTCACTGCAAAGGTCACAAAAAAAGAAGTCGCCGTCTGCAAAGACATTCTCGTCGATCATCCGGAAAAGGCCTTTGAAACTTATCTTTCCTGGTTCCGTGCCCAGGCCCTAGACGAAAACGGCTTTAAATTTGACAGTCAAATCAAATACTGGGTTGACGATCAGCCGGCCCCCAGCACCCAGCCTTATGGCTTATTCTACCAATTCGACCCAGGCACCTACCCACTCAATCCGCCACCTCAAATCATCGAAACCAACTGCTCGCCAAATCCGGCTCCGCTCGATAATGATATCGACTTCATCAACATGACTCTCGGCAATGTCTTCAACGTCGTCCAAAAAGCCGCCGAAAATCAGTACCTCCAAATCAACGAATTCGGACTAAACAGCGTCCTTGATACCAATGCCATCCCCGTCATCGATTTGGATGTTTTCAATCAAAACTTTTTCACCGCGTTCGGCAGCACATCAGTCACAGTCGATCAGTGTGAAAAAGTTTATTTTTACGCTTTTGCGGACAGCGATCCGACCAAAGTCATCCATGCTCAAGCCGCCGAAGAATTTGAAGAATCCTCACTCTGCAAACGTGACTTCCCGATCTTTCCGGTGGAAACACCCGCGGTCTGCAAAGACATTTTTGTCACAAATTACCTCCTTTTCCCCAGAGACCCCGCCACCCCGCTCCAATGCGGCACAGTCAACGCTTTCCGAGGCCGGTCGGTGGATACACTCCAAAATACAGTCACCGATCCGGTGCGATACACGGTCAATCCGGCCGTGGGCTGTGTTTCCAACACTTTGATAGGAGCTCAAATCGGCTTCTGGCCGCTATGTCGGGTCAGCACAACCGCCCAACCGGGAAACGCTGTCTGGATCAAAACTTGGAACAACGTCCAAGGCCAAAATGTGATCAAAGTTGACCAGACAAACACAACTGAAGCCTCTTGTTCCCAGTGGTATGATGTCGAGTGCGCTCCACAACCCACCCCTGTCTGCCAGACTTTGAATATGACCAGCAATCCGGCCTCTCCTATTCCTTTCTCTCAAGCCGATGGCACCACAGTTACAATCAATCCGATAGATCAGTTCGGCAATCCTCTACTCCCAACCACGGAT
>JBAZZM010000009.1:0-19397 GCA_041658805.1 Candidatus Altimarinota bacterium
CGCCGAACTCATCAAATTCCTAAGTAAAGAATTAAAAATCGCCACAGAGCAAATCAGCATCATCTCCGGCAAAAGCGAGCGTATCAAATTGATTAAAATCAAAAATGAACCTGACCGATAAAAAATCCGTAATCGAATTTCTCCAAACTCATGGTCTGTTTACAAAAAAACGTTTCGGCCAAAACTTTTTGATCAACGCCGGCATCTTAAAAAATATCGTTAACGCGGCGAACATAAAATCTACCGACCATGTTATAGAAATCGGCCCCGGCCTCGGCGTCCTAACCGAAGAACTCATAAAGAAAGCCAAAAAAATCACTTCTATCGAATTGGACAACCACCTCATCCCGCTCCTCAAAACCCGCTTTTCCGATCAAAAGAATTTTGAACTGCTGCACATGGACGCGCTCAAATTTACACCGCCAAAAACTCCTTACAAAATTGTCGCCAACATTCCATACAACATCACCTCCCCACTACTCAACCATTTTCTTCAGGCAAAGAACAAACCAACATCTATGACAATCCTCGTTCAAAAAGAAGTCGCCGATAAAATCACCCAGCATCTTCATTCAAAAAAACCAAAACATTCCATTTTATCGCTTCAGGTCGCCCTTTTCGCTGACGCAAAAATGATCAGCCGCGTCCCCGCCGGCAACTTTTTCCCCGCTCCGAAAGTCGAGTCCGCCATTCTCCAAATCACACCACGCAAAAATCTCATCTCCAACGCCCAAGCTCTCCAAATTCTCACCCTCGCCAAACGCGCCTTCACCCACAAACGCAAAAAACTCTCTCATACTTTCAAGAATCTCCCGCCTGAAATCGACCCAAACCTAAGACCGGAAGACCTAAGCCCTCAAGAATGGGGATTGATATCTGATAATGAAGGCCTTCTATCATAATCGCCAGGAACACGTCCTCCCAAAGTCTCCAAGACTCTTCCACGCGTATACACCTGTACATCTCCTTCTCCAGGAAAAACAGCATCGGCCTCCACATGCTTCCTGCCGGATAATTGAACTACGTCAGCAATGCCATTAGCCATTTCCTTACCACCTCCTTTTTGCCCCTGCGACTCATCCTTACCACTCCTTGACCCACTCAAAACAACCGGCCCCACCGGAGCAACTCTCCCGCCATCTCCTACTTTACCAACACTCTGTACCATACAATTTTTTTTACATTACGCTCGCCAGATCCCTCTTCATCTCCAGCACCGCCTTTCTGGCAGCCTCATTATATCTTTCCGGCCCGAATTCGGCCATCTTTTCATATGCAAAGATTATTCCGCGACTGTTGTTCACGATCGCACCCATCCCGTCCTTTCCGAAACACGGCAGCACATCTTTCGCGCCGCCGCCCTGCGCCCCATAGCCCGGCACCAAAAAAATCGCGCTCGGCATTATCGTTCGAAGCTTCGCCGCCTGTTCCGGATAAGTCGCACCCACCACCGCCCCAACCGCACTATACCCGCATTCACCGATCTCATCCGCTCCCCAACTATCGATCAAATGCCCCATCACTTCATAAACCGTCTTGCCATTTTTCAGCTCCAGATCCTGCAAATCTCCACTACTCTTGTTTGAAGTCTTGGCCAGAATAAAAACCCCTTTGCCATATTTTTTACCCTCATCCACAAAAGGCTTCACGCCATCCCAGCCCAGATACGCATTTATCGTAATCGCGTCCGCGTCAAAAACCGGCATCACCACTTCGTCATCGCCGTCAAAAACATCCACCTCGCCCAAAAACGCTTTGCTATAGCCCTCCGCCGTCGATCCGATATCATTCCTCTTTGCATCAGCAATCGTCAAAAGCCCCTTCGATTTTGCGTACTTCAAAGTCTCTTCATAGGCCCAAACCCCGTCCGCGCCAAACATTTCATAAAAAGCGATCTGCGGTTTCACCACCGGCACAAGTTCATACACAGCGTCAATTATGCCTTTGTTGAAAGCCAAAACCGCCTCTGCCGCCGCGCGCATCGGCCCGCCTTCCGTCTCCGCCAGAGCCTTCTTCTTTATAAATTCCGGAATCTGTTCCAACCGCGGATCCAGACCAACACAAATCGGCGTACCTTTTTCCTTGATCGCCTCCATCAACCTGTCTGCAAAATTCTTTGCCATCCCTCAAATTAAAACATTAAAACCGGCAATAGTAAAATGTTTGTCAGTCGTAATCACATCACTGATTTTCATCTCTTTCATGATCGTGAAACTAACACAATCCGTAAAACTAAAAAACTGATCTTCATACTTATTCATCAATGCCAAAGATTCGCCAAAAAGATCGCGTGTTATAGAAATCAGTTCAATATTACTTGTCGTAATTGAAGTGATAAATGCTATGATCGTCTCCATCGGCATTTTTTTCTTGCACCTCATCCATGTCAGTAATTCATCAATTACGTAATCGCTCGTCACCAACTGAAAATTTCTTTCATTTAACTTAACGAAAGTATTAAAAACCTTTTCATGAAACAAATCAGTCTTGCTAATCAATGGAATAAAGCCGGAAGTATCCACGAATGAAATATTGCTAAAAGCCATACAAAAATTTATCTATTTCCTCATTATTTGAATCAACAGGACTCCCCTTTATCATTCCGGCGAAATTCAAGAAAGGATATTTTTCACACAAAGATTTTTTTTCACCTTTAGTAGCCACATCCTTCGCCAAAAACACTCTCACATAACCGGCAAAAGTCATATTTTGAGCCTTTGCTTGAGCCTTCAATGCTTTATACATATCATCCGGTAAATACAGCTGGGTTCGTACCATAGGGATAACTTAAATACTACTGTATACAGTATATCACCCTGCCGTATACAGCGTCAAGCTAAACTCCATATTCCGCCCTGTATTTTCCTATCGCCGCCATCTTTTCAGCTCCCAAAGTGTCTTTCAAAGCTTCAACCACATCATCCAAATCCACAATCGAGTAAACTTTCGCGCCAAGCGTCTCCTCCAATTCCGCGATCGCATTTTTACCCTCATTATTTTTTTCCATTCGGTTCATCGCGATCAGCACTCCGACAATTTTCGGATTGCCATTCGCTTTTAGAATTTCCACGGTCTCACGCACCGCCGTTCCAGCAGTCACCACATCATCGATCAGCATCACCCTAGTATTTTCGCTTAATGGAGCGCCGACCAGCACCTTGCCCTCCCCATGATCCTTTGCCTCCTTTCGATTAAAAGTATATGCCAAATTTTTCTTGTGTTCATCATACAAAGCCTCAACAGTCAAAACCGAAAGTGGAATTCCTTTATAAGCCGGCCCGAAAATAACCTCCGCCTCAACTCCCGTATCCAAAAAAGCTTCCGCGTAAAATTTCCCAAGCTGATGCGCAAATTCACCTGTATAAAAACTCCCCACATTCAAAAAATACGGTGCCTTGCGCCCGCTTTTCAGCGTAAACTCTCCAAACTTCAGGGCCTCCGCCTTCACCAGAAACTGGATAAAATCTTTTTTGTACTGTTTCATATATTTGACTTAAATTATTTTTGAAAGAAATGTTTTTTGCCCTGCGCGTCACGATGATATTGCCCAAACTCCGGCAATTTTTTCAAATAATTCCAATCCATCACCGGCCCCTTTATACAGGCCAATTCGCCCGTATCGTCAATCGCGCACTGCCCGCACACGCCGATCCCGCATTTCATATATTTTTCCACTGACACCGCGCAATTTATCTTTTTCTTTTTGGAATGCTTATCCACGACTTTTCCAACCGCGTATTCCATCACCTCCGGCCCACACGCAAACACTCGATCGATTTTTTTCTTATTCAAAATCTCATCCAATACCACAGTATTATAGCCCTTTATCCCAGCCGATCCATCATCAGTCGCTACATGCACTTTCACGTTTTTCAATTTTTTCACACGATCAATAAACAGCAACAATTTTTTATTTCTCGCTCCGACAATAAAGTCGACCTTGCAACCCACAGCCGTTCGCGCCACAAAATACATCGGCGCCGCGCCATACCCACCGGCCACAGTCGCTATCCTCTCGCCTTTTTTAAATTCATAACTCGTCCCCATCGGCCCGCGAATTCCCACCTTGTCCCCCGCTTTCAGCTTAAAAAGTTCCGCCGTCGCCCCTCCCACATTACAAATCGTCAGCCAAAACTCTTTGCCGTCATCATACGCGACCGAAAACGGTTTCTCGTCCACCCCAGGGATCCACAGCATCACAAACTGCCCCGGCTTGCTCCCCAGCGGATATTTAAAAACATATGTATTCGTGTTTTCATTTTCTTTAATGATCTTCTGAATCGGCACCGCCACCGGCCTCGAATCAAATTTTTTCAGATCCATATTTTAGAATTTTACAGCTCCGATAATTTCCTCGATTTTTTTCACGCCATTTTTATCACACCACTCTTTCATCTCTTTCACGATCTCGCCAAACCCCTCCACGCCGCGGTAATAAACCATCGTCCCGATCCCCACGAGCCGCGCTCCGGCCATCATCATCTCGATCACGTCCTCACCAGTCATCACACCGCCCGTCCCGATAATCGGCAGACCGGTCGCCTTGTAAACATCATACACGCACTTCAGTGCCAACGGCTTCATCCCCGGACCGGACACTCCACCCACCTTATTCGCCAAAATCGGCCGCCTCAAATCAATATCAATCCCCAGCCCAGGCCCGAAAGTATTCACCGCGCAAAACCCGTCCGCCCCCTCCGCCGCGCAGGCCTTTGCGATTTCCCCGATATTATCCACATTCGGCGACAGCTTGATTATCAGCGGACGCTTCGTCCTCCTACGAACAATCCTTGTCACCTCCGCCGCGCTCGCAGAACTGCACGCAAACGGCTTCCCAAGCTGATCTTCCACGTTCGGACAGGAAATATTCACTTCTATCATATCCGGCCCGCACTTGTCGATTTTTGCCACCACCGCAGCAAAATCCCCCACACTCGCCGCCACCACATTCCCGATGATCGGCGCCGGTTTATTTTTCAAGTATTCTGGAAATGTCTCCTCCGCAGCCTTTTCCATCCCCGCGTCCGACAGCCCCACCGCATTCATAAAATAATGCTCCGTCCCAAACATCGTCGGATTCCTGTGCCCCTGATTCCCACCCACCCAAATCGACTTGGTCGTCACGCCCCCCGCCCCGCATCGCACAGCGTTTTTCAAACTGCTCGCTGTCACTCCAAGCACACCCGAAGCCAGCACCGTCGGATTTCTGAACGCGACTCCGCAGAAATTTACTGAAAGGTTTGCCATACTGGAAACAATCCTACCAGCAATCGACTTAAGCAAAAAGATGATTATCCTTAAGTACAAAATAAACAATTTACAAAGAATCCCTCAATTCATTTACCTTTTGCCTGGTTTTCCACACAAAAGGCCTTTCATCCTTACCTTCCACCACCATACTCGCCTGATCATTTTTACCCTTAACCTTCATCCCTTTTTGAAAATTACTCCCGCCAACACTCATTCCATTCTGCCAATTTCCACCAGCCACACGCATACCCTCTTGAATATTATCGCCTCCCACAACCATGCCAACCTGTTCATTAAAAGTAGTGGCTTTCAAATCCCTCTGAAAATTAGCCCCCTTTACAACCATCCTTTGCTGGAAATTACGTCCCACCATCATTCTATTCTGCACTAAATCACCACCAACCCTAGCTCCCCCTTGCCAAAAACCAGAGTCAATTACGGCATCAGAAGCATTGAAGTCCCCACCGATCACCGCATCCCCCAAATCCAGCTCTTCAAAATGCATACCGGAAATATCCAGCCCGACATGATAGAACCCCCTACAACGTAGTTTGACCACAAGTTCCTCAATCTCCTCTCTAGTCAATCGGCAATCCGCATTCAATTTCTTTCGCATCTCCAGCACTCGTTTAATAATTTCAGAATCGTCAACAGCCGCTTCCACCAATCTTGAAATGAATTTTTTATCCACCTCATTCAACTCCATTTCATCCAACGCTACACCAACTTCTTTCATAAACAATTCACGTTTATGACGAGAAAGTTTATTACATTCTGAACCAAGTTCTGCAACTTTACGCCCTTCAAACTTCGCATTCGGCTTCCCAAATAAAGTCGCTATATTTGGATGCTCAAAAAAATCCGGAACCCCTTCCATTCCGCTTTTATCAGGATTACAAAGGGTGAATGGGACCTCCGCCATAAAACATTTGTTAAAGGTTCGCATTATATCAAAACCTCGGATTTTGTCAATCAAAACTCCACCTCTCTCCCCACCTTCTCCCCAACAATTTTCCCTTCCTCAAAAACCAGCTCCCCGCCCACAAAAGTCATCACCGGCCAGCCTTTGAAATTGCTACCCTCATATGGCGACCAACCGCATTTGCTAAACAAATTCGCCCTTTCCACTTTTTTTTCAATATCCATATCCACAACCACGATATCCGCGTCATATCCCTCTTTCAAAAAGCCCTTGTTTTTTATTCCAAAAATCTGCGCCGGCTTCTCACACAGGTATCCCACCAGCTCTTCGATCGTCATCCCCTCATCATTTACCGTATTCAAAAAAATCGGCAACAGCGTATCCAGCTCCGGCACGCCCGACGGCGCTTTTTCATATGATTGCTCTTTTTCCTCTATCGTATGCGGCGCGTGATCCGTCGCGATCATGTCTATCACGCCAAATTTCAGATTTTTCCACATCGAGAAAACATCCAAACGGCTTCGAACCGGCGGATTTACTTTGATGAAATTTTTACAGATAGAATAATCATCGTCTGAAAGTAACAAATGGTGCGGCGCCACCTCACAAGTCACGCCAAATTTTTTATGCTTCGCGATCACCTCCACCTCCGCATCGCAGGACACATGAGCCACATGCAGCTTCGCTTTGCTCTTTTTTGCCAATCCGCAAACCAGTTTCACCGCGCTCTCCGCTGACTCCACGCTGCGGATTTTCGAATGCACCGCCGGATCAATCTCCCGATTTTCAAACTCCGCCAAAAACTCCTTGGAATTTTTTTCGATCATTCCTTCGTCTTCCGCGTGCGTCACGATTCTCCCCTCAAATTCTTTAAATAATTTCTTCAAAGCCTCATTGCTTACCCCCATATTTCCCGTGGAATTGGCCACATACACTTTCACTCCGGCAATATTTTTTGCTTTCTTTATCTCATTCAAATTCTTCCCGTCATAGCCGATATACAAGCCATAATTGCAATAACTTCGGCCTTTGATAAGCGCACGTTTTTTCTCCAGATTTTCCACACTGGTTGTCGGCGGCGTATTATTTGGCATATCACAAACCGTCGTCACCCCTCCGGCCACAGCCGCGCTAGAACCGGTCGTCCAGTCTTCTTTATAATTCGCTCCCGGCTCGCGAAAATGCACATGCACATCGATCAAGCCCGGCAAAATCATCTTCCCTTTGCAATCAATAACCCTTGCTCCACCAACATTCCCGCTCTTTACAATTTTTCCATTCTCAATCAACAAATCCTTTTCAAACGAGCCCTCTGAACTCACCAGCGTCCCATTCTTTAAGAGGATTTTTTCTTTCTTCATCCACTTGATTTTACCCTAAGACAGAAACCAGTAAAGCCATTCTTATGGCCACGCCGTTTCCGACCTGTTCAAAGTATTTTACGCGTGGATCTTTGTCCACTTCCGGCGAAATTTCGTTTACTCTTGGCAATGGATGCAGCACGATCGCGTCCGTCTTGGCCTTTTGCATCAAAGTATTGTCCAAGACATAAACTCCGGCATATTTTTTGTATTCCGCTTCACTGGAAAATCTCTCTTCTTGAATTCGTGTGCAGGCAATCACATCCATCTCGCCAATCGATTCGCCCAAATTTTCCGTCTCTCTGATTTCGTGACCGGTCTCCCGCAATTCTTTCACGATCGCCTCCGGCATTTTCAATGCCTCCGGCGACACAAAGATAAATTTACAATCAAAATGTTTCAGCAAATCACACTGCGAATGAGGCACCCGCCCGTATTTGGAATCTCCGCTCATCCCGATCGTCAGCCCGTCCAGCTTGCCCTTGCTCTTCCAGATGGTATAGACATCCAGCAGCGCCTGCGAAGGATGCTCCGAAGGCCCGTCTCCCGCGTTCAGCACCGGTACATCGCTCGCGCTGGCCAGCCTCTTCACAGAACCCGCCTCCGGATGCCGCATCACGATCACATCCGCCATCTGCGACACCACTTTGCCGGTATCTTCCAGCGTCTCATGCTTTTTCCAAGACGAAGTCCCCATCATGTCCGCGTTCGAAATCACCCTCCCTCCAAGTCTCTGCATAGCCGTCTCAAAAGAAAATCTCGTCCTCGTCGACGGCTCAAAAAAAAGCGTCGCCATCAGTTTCCCCTCCATCGTCATATCCTGCTTGCCGGCCTTGGACTTCTTCAAAATCTCCTGCATCTTATCCGCCAGCTGAAAAAGCGAAATCAGACTTTCCTTATCAAACTGCTTTGTGGAAAGAATGTGCTGACCTTTGAGATTCATACATGTTTATTAGCCCAAGGAAATCTACGCCAAAAGACATATAGAGTCAAAGGCCAAAAATTCTGCAAGAAAAACTTTAGAAAAATTTTAAACTTTTTTAAGAAGTGTCTGCTAGGCTGGTCTTGCAATACCATCTAACGTACGCTATTATGTACATATACACTAACACCATGTACATGCCTCAAAACATCATTTCCATCACGGAAGCCCGCAAGAATATTTTCAAAATAGTCGATGCGGTCCAGCTACCGGACAATCACTATCTTTTGACCGAAAATGGAGTTCCAAAAGCCGTCATAATCTCTGTGGAAGAGTTTGAATCTTTACACGAAACCATCGAAACTCTAATAGATATTCCCGATCTTTACGAGGACATTAAGCGGGTTGAGGCCGATATCAAAAGTGGCGCCTACAAAAAATATAAAACGCTTGAAGAAATCCTCAAAGAAGAAGGACTGTCAAAAGAATTAAAGCCTTTAAAAAAGAAATATGCTATATCGCATTCGGTTCGAAAAAAAAGCAGAACAAGAGCTTAAAAGCCTTCCCAAAGCTTATAAAATCAGGATTTCACGGGCCTTATCAGCTCTGGCCATCAACCCTTTCGTCGGCAAAAAACTCAAGGGTAAATTTACGGGAAGTAGATCTATCCGAATCTGGCCCTTTCGAATCATTTACAGAATTGTTGTTCACGAAATTACTATTACGGTCATCCGCATCCGCCACCGAAAAGACGTTTACAAATAAGCCCGCCACCCCTAAAATGCTCCCGATGACCAAAGCCACACTCGTCCTCAAAGACGGGACACGCCTCACCGGAACCTCATTCGGAGCACCAGTCAGCTCCGCCGGTGAAGTCGTTTTCAACACGTCCATGGTCGGCTATCCAGAGAGCCTCACCGACCCTTCCTACGAAGGGCAAATCCTCACTTTGACTTATCCGCTCATCGGCAATTATGGAATAGGCGCAGCCTCACTCGACAAAGATCATATCGAAAAGCGCTTTGAAAGCGACCGCATACATATCAAAGGCCTCATCGTCAGCGAATATTCCGAAAATTTCAGCCACTGGGACGCCAAAAAATCCCTCTCAAAATGGCTCAAGGAAAACAAAATTCCAGCCATCACCGGCATCGACACCCGTGCCCTCACTATAGCCCTCCGTCAAACAGGCACCATGCTCGGCAAAATCTTGATTGAAAATTCCCAAACACCAGATTTCTACAATCCCGACCTCGACAAAACCCTCATGGACAAGGTCTCCATAAAAAAACCAAAGACCTACAAACGCGGAAAAAAGACCATCATCTGCGTCGACTGCGGCATGAAAAACAACATCATCCGAAATCTCCTCGCCCGCGATCTCACCGTCATCCGCGTCCCTTGGAACTATGATTTTATCGAAGCCGGAGTCAAATTCGACGGCGTCTTCATCTCCAACGGCCCCGGCGACCCCGCCATCCTCACGCCGCTCCACGACATCATTCGCAAAGCCATGAAACTGAAAAAACCGATTTTCGGCATCTGCCTCGGCCACCAAATCCTCGGCCTCGCCTCGGGCGCAAAAACCTACAAACTCAAATTTGGCCACCGCTCACAAAACCAGCCCTGTCTCGACAGCGAAACCGGCCGCTGCTACATCACCAGCCAAAACCACGGCTTCGCCATCAATGAAAAAACCCTCAAACCCGGCTGGAAAGTCTGGCTCACAAACGCCAACGACGGCACCAACGAAGGCATCAAACACAAAACTCTGCCATTTTTTTCCTGCCAATTCCACCCCGAAGCCACCCCCGGCCCCACCGACACCATGCACTTCTTCGACCAGTTTGCGGGAATGCTCTAAGCGGCACTCATAAGCTCCTCCACAAAAGCTTCCAGGAATTTATCCATCTCACGAACATCGTCGACTCTCACGGCTTCATTTGGATTATGGCTTCCATTATAGCTTCTGACAAAGAAAAGAATCGAAGGCACACCTTTCAAAATAAATTTTGCCAGATCGTGACCGGGCATGGAATCTCTGTTTTCCATTTTCTCGCCATAAAGGACTTTATAAACTTTATCCGCAAAACCTATCATAGCTTCATTGCAATTTGCAATTTCCCCACAATTAGGTTCTGTCTCCGTCAGGTTTACCCCTTGAGAATGGAACTCTTCAAAAACTCTGTGCAATGCAGGCCTCAATTGACTATGCCAATCTTCATTGGTCTTTCTCTGGTCAACACTCACGATAATTTTATCTTCTTTAACTTGGATATTACCCATCGTCGCCCTTACTTTGCCACCGCTTCTCACGGCGAAATCAGTAGCCTGATAATTGACCGTCACAATTAAATTAAATACCTTCCTAAGAACTTCATCCCTGATGCCTTGAAGATTTCTTTGGATATTTTCTTCTACAATTTCGGCCTTTAATCCAACCCATCCGTTCATCTTATTTTCAATATCCCTCAAAACCTTTTCGCGAATTGATCGCGGAAGGACAATCTCCAATTCACAAACGCCTGAAACAGTATTTACTCCGCCTCCGGGAACAGAAATTCCCGTCACCGCCAAACCTTCAACAGGCTGAGCCATAATTTCGGCAAAAATCCGGGCAGTTTCAACCAAGGCATCTCTCCGAAAATAAGTCTTGTCCCCAAATTTTTCACCATTCATCGGAGCCGCACCAGAATGATCAGCCTGACCTATAATTTTAAGTTTCACTCTCTCTACGGGTCCCTCAGCCGAAACATACATTTCGGGAGAAAATTGCTCAAATATATCTCCACTAAAAATCAAGTCATATCGCTCGGCCGCGCCAATAGCCGTAACAGCCGCCATAGATTTATCTAAAGTCTGCAAAATATCAGCCTGCTCAGGATGGACCTCAATGGCATAAGCAATTTTTCGCAAAAAATCAGCCCTCATTCCCAATTCTTTTTGCAAAATCACTTCAAACTGATCGTCCGACAAGATTTGTCCGTTCTTATGGCAAAACCTTTCTCTCAATTCATGAAAAATGGATTTCCCGGAAGATTCATTTTTAATTTTCTTAAGTCTTTCAATAGTCACAGAGCCCGTCGCCAATGCGCTACCAAGGCACCCAAATTTCGTTCTTGAGCTCTCTTCGCCCCTAAAAGCAGCCACAATCAAAGACTTGGCTGGTCTTCGACCTTCATCTATAAATTTTTTTACAAGTGTCAGTCCGGAGGCAATCCCATAAACACCATCCACGCGCCCACCTCTCGGCACACTATCGCCGTGAGATTCAATTAAGATTTTTTTTGCGTCAGGATCTTCTCCGATCAAAGTTATGTAAACATTTCCAGCAAAATCTTCTTCGACCGTTACCTCCATACCCTTCGCCCTTGCTTCTTCGGCCAAAGTCTCTCCAATGTTTTTAATTGCCTCAAAAGTACGATCTTCAGGCTCCGTGTAGACCAAAGCATGCCTCCCTAAATTGTCACCACCGTCCACCCATGCCGGATTGGAAATTTCACCAATAAATTTAGCCGTTTCACCTCCACTCTCAACATCAGGATAAACACCACTGGTAAAAGCATCAACAGGAGACAAATTTTCTATAGTAGCCGCCATAAACAAATTTAAGAAACATTCTTAACACAATGTCCTGTTTTTGGCAACAAAAAAACCCCCGCCATAGGCGAGGGTGAACAGTCTATCAGTGAACGATTTTGTTTTTGTTTACTGAGAATGTTTGTTTTTTGTTTTACGTCCGGCCAAGATTTCGGTGTTGTTTTCAGCCGCACCACCGGCCGCCTGTGACCCTCTATCTCGCTCCGATAGAATCGGAGGCCGGAAGAGGCAGGACAGTGCTCCGATCAGTCGGAGCGTCTTCGGCATCCCGCCGTAGGCGGGAGGCCATCATCTTAGCGAGGATAGAAAGAGAAGCAACTTTTGTACTCCCCTTTCCCTCCTCACTAGAGGAGAGAGAATTTTGTTTTTGTTTTGATTTTTAAAGGTCTTTCTAGGACGTTGAATTTTTGAAATTCAGAGCATGATAGCACTCATGGGAAAATTGTCAAAAAACTCCCGTGGACGAGTCCGTATAATATTTTCTAATTTTTATGCTATAATCTGCGCATATGTTTGTCTCTTTAGATCTCGAAACCACCGGCTTTGATCCGCAAAGTGATAAGATCGTGGAATTTGGCGCGGTTAAATTTGATCTCAACGGACAAAAAGAAACTCTCAAGTTTTTTATCAATCCGGGCGTTCCGGTTCCGCAGATCACCACGCATATCACCGGCATCACCGACGCTGACGTCAAGGATGCCGCGTCCATCGCAGACAAGAAAGAGGAGATTTCCGCCTTCATCGGCGACCTGCCAATCGTCGGCCACAACATTTCTTTTGACACTTCCTTTTTGAAACATTACGGAATCGCAAAAAACAATCCGGAATTTGACACTCTTCAATTCGCAGGAATTTTATTTCCATCTTTACCTTCATACAGTTTGGAAATTTTGAGCCACCAATTAAAACTCACTCACGAAGAAAAACATCGTGCCCTCGACGACGCCATCGCCGCCATGGAACTTTTTCTCAAACTTAGCGATCTTTTCCGCGGCCTTGAGCCCGCCCTGATCGCCCAAATCCATCAGCTGGTCCAAAGATCAAACTGGCCAATCAAAGACTTCCTGCTCACTCTCGAAGCCGGCAAACCAACGCCACAACCCATCACCGAAATCGAACTTCCGCAGACGACAGAACCCGACACCTCTTCAGCCGAGACCATCCTCTCCACTCCAAAAAACAGTCTTTTCGAAGTCCATCCTCCGCTCACGCCACTGGTCAAAGCGCTGATCGACAACGCCAAAAACGACACCGTCATCGCCGTTCCAAATTTTCTTTTTCAGGAACTCATGCCTCAAATTCCCGATACTGTCGCCAAAATCGATTCGCCAAAAAACTATCTTTCCCTTCACCGTCTCCAGACATTCCTCCAAAAATCATTTTTTGAAGAATATGAAATCACCGCTCTGATCAAAATTTTAATTTGGAGCCGCCAGACCAAAACCGGACTGATCCACGAACTGAACCTCTTTGGCCGCGAAAAATCCGTCGCACTCTCCGTAAATGTCGATCCGGAATCCGGCAATCTCATGTCCGAACCATTTATTGAAAGTGCTCTCAAAAAACATCCAAACACACCAACTCTCGCCACACACGAGTATCTGATCGACGGAAATCCGCATCTCAAAAAACTCATCCTCGTCGATTTCGAAAGCTTCACAAACCGCGTCCATTACAACCTTTCCTCATATATCTCGCTCAAAACCACCATCGGTTGTCTCGATGAATTAAAAAGCGTGAGCAAAGATAGTTCCGCCATTGATTCCCTGCTTTCCAAACTCACAATCTTTTTCGGTTTGATCGGAATCATTTTTGAAAAATACAACGACGCCGATTTTTTCACGCCAAAAAGCACCATCACCGACGGAGTCACCCAAACCAAAGAATGGCTGGACCTCAAAGCCTTAACTGCAAACCTGATCTCCATCTCTTCTGAAATAACTTCCACTCCAGAAACCGCCCCCATTCTAAAAAAATGGCAACGCATCACTTCCGACCTCACCTCCATTTTCGAAAACACAAACCTCGATGACCATCTGATTTGGTTTGAGAAAGATCAAAATCAGGAAGCGGTGATCCGCAAAAGTCCGGTTTCCATCAAAGAACCGATCGCCAAAATTTTGGCCAACTGCGAAACTTATTCCATCGTCGACGAAAACATCGACCTAAATGATCACGGCCGCTTCCTAAAAAAACTTTTCGGCCTACCGGAAGATCTGCCGCTCATCAAAGCCTCGACAACCAGAGAAAAACTCATCATCGACATCGCCACAAACTGTCCCGACCGCGACCCCGAAAACACCTCCGTCGTTCTAAAATTCTTCGAAAAAGAACTTCCAACAATCAAAGGCCGCACCGCCCTACTTTTCAGCTCCAAAAAACAGCTCGAATTTTTCACCATCAGACTCACGCCGGTTCTCGCCAAAGCCGGCATCACTGTCATCTCCCAGCTCACCGGCGGCATCGGCAAAGTCTGCGAACAATTCAAACAAAATCCCGACAACTCCATCGTTTTGCTGACCACTCCATCATGGGAACGCTTCCCCTGCTCCGACATGATCGAGACTCTTTACCTCCACCGCCTGCCCTTCACTCCCCCATCCACCCCTTACATCATGAGCATCGGCCGAAATTTTGAAAACAGTTTTGAAGGTTTCCAGATCCCCCGCACCATCTTCAATTTGAAACGCATCCTAAACCGCCTACCAAAAGGCCGCGCCGTCATCCTCGACTCCCGCGTCGCTAATCGCGACTACAGCAAAAAATTCTTGGACAATCTAGGAAGCATCGGAAACACCAGCCCTTTGCGTATCAGCTAATACCTGCTCAAAAGCAACATGAAGATCTGCCATAAGGGCATCAACGCCAGAGCCTCTTTCAGCCATAATTCTATCAAAAGCGAGAATTATCCTGAAGCAAAGAATATCACCAATTTGCTCAATCCTGTCGTCAAATTTCACTCCACGATTAGCCATGGCCACAGCCCTGGAGGCCTCCTCCAATGTTACCCCTTGAGGGAAAACTATATATCCAACACGCGGAGAGCCATTACTCTCGTCACCACCAATAAGGACACCAGGCTTCAGCCACCTATATCCATCTGGTGCCTTAGGCGAAACATCCGAGATTTCGGATTGTACTTCCGAGCTGCCCATACGCCATAATCAAAACACAGATCTCGAACAGAGTCAATACCACGCTAATACACAACCTTATTTCCCCCGCCGCGTGTCGCTTTTGCTGTCTTTTTGCTGCACATTCCGACAGCAGATCAATTTAGTATCTATCCTTCCACAGCTCCCCCCTCAAGTGCTACCATACAGCCACAAGATAAAAACACCTACCTCATGACTCTCACACCTCAACTTCTTTCCGCCGTTTCCCGTGCCCAACGCAATGAGATCACCGAATTTCATGTCTACAGCCGTCTCGCCAAAATCGAGAAGAATTCCGAAAACAAGAAAATCCTCCAAAAAATCGCCAACGACGAACATCGCCATCACGACTTTTGGCAAAAATTCACCGGAAAACCAGCCGCCCCACATCGCCTCATCGCCTTCTTTTACACTCTCTCCGCCCGCCTTTTCGGCCTTGTTTTCAGCCTCCGTCTGATGGAACGCGGCGAAGATCTTTCCCAAAAAAACTACGAAACTCTCAAATCCATCGCTCCGGAAGTTAAAAACATCATCGAAGACGAAGAAGCCCACGAGCACGCCCTCATTGATATGATCAAAAGCTCACATCTCGAGTATACCGGCTCCATCGTTCTCGGCTTGAACGACGCCTTGGTCGAGCTCACCGGCGCCCTCGCCGGCCTCACTCTGGCTTTGCGCGACACTCACCTGATCGCTGTCGTCGGCCTCATCACCGGCCTCGCCGCCTCCATGTCCATGGCCGCTTCCGAGTACCTCTCCTCAAAAGAAGAAGGTCACAAAAACGCCCTGAAAGCCAGCGTCTACACGGGATTGGCTTATGTTGGCACAGTCATCATCCTGATCACACCCTACTTCACGCTCGAAAACCCATTCGCCGCCCTCGCCATCACTCTCGGCCTCGGCATCTTTGTAATTCTCATTTTCACTTTCTACAGCTCCGTGGCTAACAAAACCTCCTTCAAACGCAAATTCCTGGAAATGGCTCTCCTAAGCCTCTCCATCGCCGCCATCAACTTCCTGATCGGCTATCTGGTAAAGAAATACATCGCCGACTTCTAGCCGGCCTTGACAAAAACGGGAAAATAGCTAGAATAGGTGAGCTATAAACTAATACCCTATGGGACACACAAAAACACTCAACCATCCACGATACCCTGGAAATACAAAGCCTCTCGGAGAAAAAGTAAGAGAGTACGCTCCAGCTGCACTAAAAATTACAGCCGTTGTTGCCCTTGCCATTTTCATGGTTAAAACTGCAATAAATCATGTGATTGATAGCTCTCATTTGGGAGTCCGTGGAAATCCCGGTATTTCTTTGAAAGACCCGCGCGCGCAACACGAAATCGATTGCGCTTTTGGCCTATTCCGCCAAGAATTTGGTAAAACCGGACTTGCCGAAGATTTATGGCTGCATAGAGATTGTAATTCAGAAGAAATTGAAGCCTTGAAGGCTAAAGCAGCCGGATCAAAATCACCCGAACAAGAGATAGTCGCCTTTCGAGATCAGGCATTGGCCGCTGCCGGTGCAGAAAATACAGATAAACATGGCAATAAGAGAGTTAAATGGACAGCCAGCGATGACGCAGGAAGCAAGGGAGACGAGTATGAAGTCAGGGCGGAAGGAGGAATAGTTCAATAGTCTCCCCCCGCTAAAACCTTTCATTGCCAAACTCCACCATCAGAGTAAAATGCTGATTGGTATTTTTCGTATTCCTAACAAACGCTTAAATGATTTACTTACTTCTCGCCATAGCCCTCGTGGCAGTTCTCGCAGTCAGCCTATACAACAGCCTCATCAAACTCAAAAACAAGGTTGCCGAAGCCTGGGCCGATATCGATACCCAGCTCAAACGCCGCTATGACCTCCTGCCAAATCTCGTCGAAACAGTAAAAGGCTACGCCGCGCACGAAGCCGGCACTTTGGAAAAAGTGATTCAGGCACGAAACATGGCTATGAACGCCAAAACTCTCGAGGAAAAGGGTCAGGCCGAAAATATGATCGCCGGTGCTTTGAAAACCATCTTTGCTCTCGCCGAAAGCTATCCGGATTTGAAGGCCAATCAAAACTTCATGCAACTCCAACAAACTCTCGTCGATATTGAAGAACATCTTCAGATGTCCCGCCGCTACTACAACGGTACGGTCCGCGATTTCAATACCAAACTTCAGGTTTTCCCAAACAATTTGATCGCCGGCCCGCTGGGCTTTAAAGATCAGGAATTTTTCATGGCCACCGAAGAGGAAAAGAAGAACGTGGAAGTCAGCTTCAACAAGCCGACTCCACCGACTCCACCAGCTCCTCCAACCCCTCCCGCTCCTCCAACTCCTCCGGCCCCGCCGGCCCCTCCGACTCCGCCACAAAATCAACCACCACAAGCTTAAAACGATGTTTCTTAAAAAGCTTTTTTACGCTGGTGTCATCAGCTTGCTCTTCAGCACAAGCGCTTTCGCCTACGACGAATTCTGGCAAATCGACAGCTTCAACTCCGACATTACGCTCGCCGAAAACGGCACCGTCACTGTCACCGAAACCATCACTGCCGACTTCACAAACGAAGCTCATCGCGGCATCGCCCGCACTATTCCCTACGAATACGACGACGGCATCGCCAAATACAACGCCGGTATCAATTTCCTTTCCGCCACGGACGAAAACGGACAGCTTTGGGATGTGAATCTGGACCGCGCAAACCGCGCTCTGGATATTCAGATGACTACACCAGACGGCAGCCTACTCAAAGAAAAAGCCACTTTCATCGTCACTTACAAAGCCGACAACGTCATCCTCTTTCCTGAAGATTACACCGAATTCGATTGGAATGTCACCGGCAACGACTGGACAGTTCCTATTTCAAAAGTCTCCGCCACTATCCATCTGCCAAAAGAAATTCCGGAAAACAAACTCACGCTCACCTGCTACACCGGCTATTTCGGCTCAACTAAAACAGATTGCAAATCCGAAATCCTTGATTCTAAAACACTCCTGTTTACATCCGACAAACCTCTCAACCGCTCCGAAAATCTCTCTTTTGGAATCGGAATGCCTTCGGGCACCATCACTCCACCATCCACTCAAACCACAATTTTCCGCTTCCTGCGGGCCAATTGGCCAATCGCCATTTTCCCGATCACGCTAATCATCATGCTCACTCTCTGGTATAAAAAAGGCCGCGACGACAAGACTATTCGCGACACAATCATTCCACATTACAAACCGCCGGAAAATCTCTCGCCCACTGAAACCGGCACACTGCTCGACGAAAAACTCGATCCAAAAGATATCACCGCAACAATCATCGATTTCGCCGTCCGCGGCTTTATTCGCATTACCGAGATTGAAAAAACCGGTCTTCTCGCCTTTGGCAAAGATTACGAATTGAAACTGCTCAAGCCCTATACGAACGTCAAAGATTTCGAAGGCATCATTCTTTCAGCGCTCTTCCCATCAAACACAGCCGACGCCAAAACAAAAATTTCCGAACTCCAAAATAAATTTTATACCCACATCAAACCGATTCAAAAATCCATTTTCAAAAAACTTCTCGCGGACGGCTATTTTCCACACAACCCAAACACCATTCGCGGAATATACGGTGGAATTGCTTTCGTGATTTTCATACTTGCTATCCAAGTCGTAGGATTTTTTGGTGAGATTGCTATGTTCAGCGCCATCCTTTCCGCCATCACTGTCGGCATCATCGGCAACTTCATGCCACGTAAAACAAAGAAAGGTACCGAAACTTACTATGTCCTCAAAGGTCTTTATGAATACATCAACACCGCCGAAAAAGATCGCATGAAATTTCAGGAGGACAACAATATCATCTTCGAAAAACTCCTCCCATACGCCATGGCCTTCGGCCTGATCGAAAAATGGACCCGCGCTTTCGACGGCCTGCTCAAAACCCCGCCATCTTGGTACATCGGCCCAAACTTTTCAGGCAGATCTTTCTCTATGAACGCCTTTGCCTCCAGCATGAACACCATGTCCTCATCCATGACGCACACTCTCTCCTCCAAACCCGGCGGTCGCTCCGGCGGCGGTTTTTCCGGTGGTGGCGGCTTCTCCGGCGGCGGCTTCGGTGGTGGTGGTGGCCGCGGACTCTAGAAAATTCGTTGACTGCAAAATCATGTGGGTATAGCATGACCCCCTGTAAAATTTTTGTATGGAAATAGGTGGAGTAAAT
>JBAZZM010000010.1:0-19207 GCA_041658805.1 Candidatus Altimarinota bacterium
AGTCCTCATTCTCAAAGTCAAATCATCAATTTTCTCCACACTATCAACAGTCGAAAGCATACCCACCAAATCTGAATTTTTATTTTCTTTGGCCCGCTTCACGCTCGCCATCACATCTTCGCTATCAAACATACTCCCGTCATGAAATTTCACGCCTTCCCTCAAACTAAATTCCCAAACAGTCGGATCTATCAGCCCATACGAAACCGCCAAAGCAGGCTTTATCTTGAGATCGCGGTCAAATCTCACCAGCGGCTCATATACATTTACCAGCCTCTGTCTTGTAATCGAATCAATCAAAGTCGGCTCCAGACTGGCCGGCTCATCGGGATAAACCACGCGCAAAACATCGCTCACTTCAGCCTTTTTCACCTCCTCACTATTTTCAAAACCAAGACCAAAAAATAACTCATTGATCACAAACAAAAACACAGCCACAAAAATCACGCTTCCCAAAATTCGCCAGATTTCCCCTGTTTTTTCGTAAAATTCCATAAATTTAGATTCAGCAAAATCCCTACATTATAGCAAAAATAGGCCATTTATGCTAGAATAAACAGAAATAAAAACAAACATGCTCGAACATTTGCCAGACAGGTTGGACGGTCGTGAAATTCTTAGTCGATTCAAAGATCAGCGTCATTGTGACGAACAAAAAAAGCCGGATCCAACTAAAGAAGTAATCCACACTTCTCTCAGCCAAAAAAACTTGGTGGATGCAACAAAAAAAACTGCGCAAACAATCGTCTCAAAATTTTTACAAATAGACAAAAACACACCAGGGGCTAAAGTAAAAGAAAATCCTGGACGCGCTCTAAGGTGGTCTCCGGTTCATGTCGAAGTTTTAGATCCGTCAGTACCTCTAACACTCGTGGCAATGAAATCCATCGATCTGGAAGGTTCACTTCGAGCTGAAACAATTCATTTTCATTTATTTAAAACTGCCGTTACCGGTAACTCTCCGGAAGAAATTTACAAATCGTATATCACGTTATTGGCAAATCAAACGACCGAAATTGGATCAATAAATTTTTCATTTCGTGGAAACGGAAGAGCACAAAATTACCACCGCATCGTATACCAAAGATTCCTCAATCAACCAAACGGCATCAAGTTTTCAGAAATTCTCATGAAAGCAGGTGAAAGCTTTGTTTCCGCATACGCAAGAGAGAAACAAGAGACGCAAACAGCAGAATTCACGGCAGGACAAATCGATGCTATTTGTTGGCTTTGGAATAACGGTTATCGTCCGGAAGGACCGGAAGACGAGGAAAAATTTCAGAAAATTTTGGAAACAAATACAAATTTAATCGTTGGAGAAAATCTCTATGTATTTGATTCAAAAATTAAAAAAAAGGACAGAACAAAGGAAAATTTTCGGGATTCATTGCGAATTAAATTCGTTAAAAAATTTCAACCTCCGACTCATCAAGACGCTGAAACCTTAATTAAAACAACTCACGATCAGGCCACGGCCATCTAGCTCTTGTCCTTCCTCAAAATCGCCAAGAACGCCTCCTGCGGCATATTTACTTTGCCCATCATCTTCATACGTTTTTTGCCTTTCTTCTGCTTTTCTAAGAGTTTCCTCTTTCTGGTCACATCACCGCCATACAGATATCCCGTCACGTCTTTTCGCATCGCCGAAATCGTCTCCCTCGCGATGATTTTCCCGCCTATCGCGGCCTGAATCGGAATCACAAATAGCGCCCGCGGAATAATTTCTTTCAGTCTTTTTGTCAGTTCCAGACCCACATGATACGCGTCCTGCCTATGCACGATCAGCGAAAG
The DNA here is from genome assembly GCA_041658805.1 of Candidatus Altimarinota bacterium. Classification (GTDB taxonomy): domain Bacteria; phylum Patescibacteriota; class Gracilibacteria; order UBA1369; family LOWO2-01-FULL-3; genus JBAZZM01. The sequence continues at coordinate 1,792 of JBAZZM010000010.1, forward strand.
CGCGTCCACCCGCTCACCCGCCACCAAAATATCCAGCTTCACCAGATTGTCCGCCCGATAATCCAGATGCTCGTAACTCATCGAAGCGTAACCGCTGGAAATGCTTTTCAATTTGTCATAAAAATCCACGATGATCGCCGCCAGCGGCAGTTCAAAATGCAGCAAAACCCGCTTGTCATCCATGTATTGCATATTTTTGAACAGGCCCCGCCGGTCGGTGCAAAGCTGCATCAAGCCACCAACAGTATCTTTTGGCGTCAAAATTTCCACTTTCACCCACGGCTCTTTGATTGCCTTGATGCTCGCCGGATCCGGCAAATCAGCCGGACTCGAAATCGCCACCTCATTTCCACCTTCCTGCACCACGATATAAGACACCGATGGCGCCGTCACAATCAAATCCAAATCATACTCCCGCTCCAACCGGTCCTGCACGATTTCCATGTGAAGCAAGCCCAAAAAGCCACATCTGAAACCGTGTCCCAGCGCTCCGGATTGCTCCGGTTCAAAGGACAGCGAACTGTCATTCAATTGCAATTTTCCAAGCGCCTCACGCAGCAGCGGATACGCGTCCGCGTCCGTAGAAAAAACTCCGGCGTAAACAAAAGGCTTGACCACGTGATAACCGGGTAACGCCGTCGCTTCCTCAACTTCAATGTCTTTTTCACCAGCGCTCCACACCGTGTCGCCCACTCGCGCGTCCCGCACACTTCTTGCTCCGGTCACGATATATCCGACTTCGCCACATTCCAAAACTTCCGCAGGTTTGTATTTCGGTTTGAAATATCCGCATTCCAAAACTTCCATCGGCCGTTTCATACTCAAAAAATAAACCGTATCGCCTTTTTTCACCCGCCCCGATTTTACCCTGATATAAGCCACAACTCCCTTGTAAGCATCATAAACCGAATCAAAAATCAGCGCCTTCATCTCGCCTTCCGCGTCTTTTGGGGCCGGCACTTTTTCAATCACTCTTTCCAAAACTTTTTCCACATTTGTTCCTTCTTTCGCCGAAACCGCGATCACATCATCTTTTAAAATCCCCAACGCATCCTCGATTTCCTGCGCGCGCTTTGCCACATCGGCCGACGGCAGATCAATTTTATTTAAAACCGGAATAATTTCCAGATTGTGTTCCATCGCCATATAGCAATTTGCCAGCGTTTGGGCTTCAATTCCCTGCGTCGCGTCCACCACCAAAATCGCGCCTTCACAAGCCGCCAAACTCCGCGACACCTCATAAGAAAAATCCACGTGCCCGGGCGTATCAATCAGATTCAAAATATATTTTTCTCCCTTCGACTCCCATTCCATCCTTACCGGCTGTAGTTTGATCGTGATTCCCCGCTCCTGTTCCAGCTCCATCGTGTCCAGCATTTGGGCGTGTTTCATGTCCCGTTTGGCGATCGTCTTGGTAATCTCCAGAAAACGGTCGGCCAAAGTCGATTTTCCATGATCTATATGCGCTATAATGCAGAAATTGCGAATGTTTCTTGCGGGCATGCACCAATTCTACAAACATCCCCCCTTTTATACAATTGATATTTCGGTCGATTTTTGGTATACTTATCAGATAAATAAAACCAAATGCAACAGTTCAAAGTCCCACAGGATGTGCAGCGCGAGGACACCATCATCGGTCCGATCACACTTCGTCAGATGGTGATTTTGGGCTTCGGCGGCGGCATCGCGTATGCAATTTATATTTCTTTGGCCAAAACTTATTTTCTCGAAGTTTGGCTTCCGCCGGTGGCTATAGTCTCCGCCATCACTTTGGCTTTTGCCTTTTTGAAGGTTCACAGCCTGCCATTTCATCTTTTTCTGATGGCCCTTATCGAATACAAACTGTTGCCAAACAAACGCGTCTGGATCGAAGGATCAGGATATCCTTTTGTCTCTCCGTTTGAAACTCAAGCCAAAAAAACGGATACAGCAAAAACAAGTAATCAGATTTCCAAACCAAAAAAGAGCTTGAAAGAATTGATCACTTTAGTCGATCGCAAAACACAGGACATCGACAATTCCGGAATCGAAAAAAAACACGAACTCAAAAAAATAATTAATCAAAATTACTAACATGGGATTTTTTGACTTCATCACACCGGGCAAAAAAACACGCGATAATCCGATGAACGGCACGCAAACACACTTGCGCATCGGCGAAATCCGCGACAATATTTTGGTGCTAAAAAACGGCGGTCTGCGCGCCATTCTCAAGACTTCCAGCATCAATTTCAATCTCAAGTCCGAGGAGGAACAAAACTCGATTACCTACGGCTATCAGGCCTTTTTGAACTCTTTGGAATTTCCGATTCAGATCGTTGTCCGTTCCAAAAAACTGGACATCGACAACTACATCGATCAGGTCAAAAAACTGGCCGACAAACAGCAAAACAAATTGCTTCAACAGCAAACTTACGAGTACGCCGAATATGTTCACAAACTTGTGGACTACGCCGACATCATGGACAAAGAATTTTATGTTGTTGTCGCCTACGATCCGGCCCGCACCAGCGTGGAGTCAAACGGCATCCAATCTTTCTTTCAAAGACTGGCTCCAAAGGACAGTTACGCCGACATCAAGCGTCGTCACGCCGAATTCAACGAGCTCAAAAAAGGGCTTGTCCAACGCGTAAACGTCGTCACCTCCGGCCTTGAAAACTGCGGCCTGAAAGTCGACGAACTGCAAACCGCCGAAATCATCGAACTTTTTTACAACGCCTACAACCCTGTAACTTCACGCAGCGCAAAACTGCGCGATCTCGAACAAACCTCCATCGAGACCGACGAGGAGAAAATCGCTGTAGAAGAAAAACAGTAAGAAACAAACAGATCAAAAAGTCGCAGCCCGGTCATTTTCACGACCGAGCTGCGATATCCGTCATCCCCGAATGGCGTACAGGATGATGACGAGAATCATTATCCCGAACACCCTCACAATCCACTTCCAGTCCTTCTCATACACCTCGAGCAATTTCTTCGTATCCAACTTCATCACCTCCTTGTCGCAAGTAGCAGAATTAAACCATAAAACAAGTGTGAGTGCAAATTCTGCGAGCTGGCGTAGAATTTTTTGGATTTAGGTCTCGTGGTTTCCTAAGTCCAAAAAACTCGAAGCAAAGCGAGCATGGTTTGCGCGAACAACCTTTCCTTTTTGGAAAGCAAAGAAAACCTTTTCGGAAAAAGGTTTTCTTACAAAATAAAAGCCATTGTCCTGGCAACGCCCTACTTTACCACAAATAAATGAAGTATCATCGGCGAAGACGGGCTTAACTTCTGTGTTCGGGATGGGAACAGGTGTGACCCCGCCTCTAGAGTTGCCAAGACAATGGCTTTTATTCGATATTTTTTTCACTAACTACTAGTCGAAATAAAGGTTCTCTGAAAAATAATAAGTCAATCGCCTATTAGTACCACTCGACTGAACACGTTACCGTGCTTACATCTGTGGCCTATCAACCCTGTAGTCTTCAGGGAGGCTAGTTGGGATATCTAATCTTGGGAATGGCTTCACGCTTAGATGCTTTCAGCGTTTATCCAATCCGAACATAGCTACTCTGCAATGCCGTTGACACGACAACAGATATACTAGAGGTTCGTTCATCCCGGTCCTCTCGTACTAGGGACAACATCCCGCAAATATCCTACGATCATGGAGGATAGAGACCGACAAATTTGTTACTTACCACACTCTTTACAGAAGTATCCGTGGCGCTCCGATCAAGTCGGAGTCTGCATGTCGCCATGCAGTTCAGACTATATCTTATCCCCCGCCTACGGCGGGAGATTCTAGCGTATAGTCGTTGAGGATTCTAGATTCTTTTTAATATCAGATATGTTCGATTTTCTATACTTGCCATTACGATTCATAGAAAATGCGACGTCCAAAAGATTAAGAAAAACATCTTTTTTGAAATGTTCTTTCGCAGCCATGGATCTAACCACGAATGCAAACTTATCAAAATCTTTTGCTTTTGGAGAAAGAAGTTTATTCTTTTCAAAGAAGGGTATGACCTTATTTAAAAGGTCAGCGCGATTCCGGACTACAAATACCCAACTTTTGTCTCTATTGTTTTTAGCATGATTTGGCTTGATATAACCGCAACCGAACCTCTCATGGATAAGTCTTAGAACCGAAGCATAATCGAAATTCTGACTTACATGAAATTCCGGCAACAATTGATATCCAAACTTCACATGTCCAACTTTTTGAATAGCGACATGAAAACTTCCTTCACCATCAACATATCCAGCGATATAAGAATCTAGTCTTTCCTGCTGATTGTCTGCGTTCATAGATTATCACTTTTAATCACTTCCCGATCCATTATAAATTGTAAGGATCAATGAAGCAATATGAGTACCATGAAACACTTCACCCCTTCCCCGCCTTAGACGGGTAGAGGACAGAGTTTCCAGCAAATAGCTAGATTTATAGACAGCAAGGTTTCTCTGTTTACTGTCTCACGACGTTCTGAACCCAGCTCGCGTACCGCTTTAATGGGCGAACAGCCCAACCCTTGGGACCTTCTCCAGCCCCAGGATGCGATGAGCCGACATCGAGGTGCCAAACCGGTTCGTCGATGTGAACTCTTGGAACCGATAAGCCTGTTATCCCCGGAGTAGCTTTTATCCGTTGAGCGATAGCGCACCCACGTGCCACTATCGGATCACTAACGCCTGCTTTCGCATCTGCTCGACTTGTTGGTCTTGCAGTTAAGCTCCCTTGTGCGTTTACACTATCAGTCTGATTTCCATCCAGACTTAGGGAACCATTGCGCGCCTCCGTTACTCTTTAGGAGGCGACCGCCCCAGTCAAACTACCCACCTAACAATGTCCTAATTGCCTGATTAAAGGCAAAAGTTAGATCCTAAGCAGAGCAAGGGTGGTATCTCAACGGCGACTCCAGTCCGATCGAAATCGAACCTTCAAAGTCTCCCACCTATCCTGCGCAAGCGATGCCCAGAACCAATGTCAAGCTATAGTAAAGCTTCACGGGGTCTTTTCGTCCTACCATGATTAATCGGCATTTTTACCGACTGTGTAATTTCACCGAGACTACTGCCGAGACAGTCTTTCCATCATTACGCCATTCGTGCGGGTCGGAACTTACCCGACAAGGAATTTCGCTACCTTAGGACCGTTATAGTTACGGCCGCCGTTCACCAGGGCTTCGATTCGGAGCGTGAACCCCTCCTCATAACCTTCTGGCACTGGGCAGGCGTCAGCCCCTATACATAGCCTTGCGGCTTAGCAGAGACCTGTGTTTTTGGTAAACAGTTGCAGAAAGTACATTAGCTGCGCCCCGATTTGCATCGGGGAAGGTTTATCCCGAAGTTACACCTGCTTTTTTGCCGAGTTCCTTAGCAGTAGTTTACTCGATCACCTTGATCTACTCGATCTACCCACCGGCGTTGGTTTGCGGTACGGAAACTTAATTTTCTCGCTACCGAGGTTTTTCTTGGCGACTGAACTCTCCAGAATCACCCCGTCAAAGACGGAGCATTTTGCGTAACTCCTCGCGAACTGAAAGGGATTTACCTCAATCAGCATGAGCTAAAAGCTTGCACGTGAATTCATTAACACGCTCTGGATATCCTGTCGCGTTACCCCTGAGCTAGCGCCACCTTCAGTCTACAAATTTCTCCCTCATCCGACCGAAGTCTTCAGAAGTTGAAAAAAGTATCCATCCGGTATTGCTCGGGCGAAAATTAAGTTGTACAGGAATATTAACCTGTTGTCCATCGACTACGCCTTTCGGCCTCGTCTTAGGCCCGACTAACCCCAAGCCGATTAACGTTGCTTGGGAAACCTTGGGTATTCGGTGGTCCGATTTTTCATCGGACTTACGTTACTTATACCAACATTTTCACTTCCTGCCGCTCCACCCCGCTTCGCAGCGAGGCTTCGACGCTGACAGGAACGCTCCTCTACCGATGCATCTTGCCGAAGCAAAATGCATCCCACGTCTTCGGTTAAAGCCTTGAGCCCCGTTATATTTTCGGCGCAAAATCGCATAGACCAGTGAGCTATTACGCACTCTTTAAAGGAATGGCTGCTTCTAAGCCAACCTCCTGGTTGTATACGCAATTTCACATCCTTTGCCACTTAGGCTTTATTTGGGACCTTAGACGGTGGTCTGGGCTGTTACCCTCACGACTGTGGCACTTCGCTGTCACAGTCTGACTCCTGTGAAATTCACGGCAGTATTCGAAGTTTATCTAGATTTGGTAGACTTATTTCGTCCCCTAGTCTAAACAGAGCTCTACCCCTGCCGCTATTATCACAAGGCTAGTCCTAAAACTATTTCGAGGAGAACCAGCTATCTCGTGGTTCGATTAGCTTTTCACTCCCACTCACAGCTCATCCGCCGCCTTTACAATGACGGTCGGTTCGGACCTCCACTAGCGGTTAAGCTAGCTTCATCCTGGCCATGAGTAGATCACCACGTTTCGGGTCTAGTGCACGACACTTAATCGGGTTATTCACCCTCGCTTTCACTATGGCTTCGGGTATTTGTCCCTTAACCGTGCGCCGTACAGCTAACTCGTTGGTCCGTTCTACAAAAAGTACATAGTCACTCCGATAAATCGGAGCTCCTACTCCTTGTAAGCGTAAAGTTTCAGGTTCTATTTCATCCCCCTCACCGGGGTACTTTTCACCTTTCCCTCATGGTACTTGTTCGCTATCGATCTCCAAACCTTTTTAGCCTTGGAAGGTGGTCCTCCCAGATTCGGGCCGGATTACACGTGTCCGACCTTACTCAGGAACATTCTAGAAACTTACCCTATTTTCGCCGACGGGACTATTACCCTCTATGGTGGCTCTTTCCAGAGACCTTTGGCTAATAGAAATAAGTTTCATATTGAAGTCCTACAACCCCCACGCCCGTAGGCATGGGTTTAGGCTGTTCCCTTTTCGCTCGCCACTACTAAGGGAATCTCGTTTGATTTCTTTGCCTGGTTACTGAGATGTTTCACTTCACCAGGATCCCTCGGTATACCTATGAATTCAGTATACCGTCTCCCGACATAACTCGGGAGGGGTTTCCCCATTCGGATATCTCCGGGTCAAAGCCTGCTTAGCGGCTCACCGAAGCATTTCGCAGCTAGCCACGTCCTTCATCGGAGTTTGGAGTCAGGGCATCCACTTTACGCCTTTAAGTAACTTATTATTTGAAATTACAGAGAACCAATTACTTCAACTAGTAATTGGTGAAAAAAATTATACTGACGAATATTGACCAATATGTCTTGTATCTATACTAACCTTATTTTCAAGGAACAAAAAAGGGTGTGTATCCATACACACCCTCAAAGCTGATGAATGAACTGAATTTTTTAGTTCATCAGACTTGGGGGTGGGTATTGAGTTTTTCGCATGTAGTAAACGATAAATAGACTTCCTTATTACTCAAATGCGGTGGCATTATATTGACCGGTTTATGCAAAGTCAACAGATTTTTCAGAAGATTTTTTGACAGCTTTTAAAAGAATTTTCCAAATGTGGAATTGAACACCGCGTCCAGACTTCCCACGGCATACATCAGGCAAAAGACAAAGATAAAAATCGCCACAGCTACGATCAAATTGCCGGTTCCGCCGAAATACTTCTCTCCAAACGAAATCGAGCCCGTAAAATTAAAAATCTGCCCGCGATATTTCAGCATCAGGACAAAGATTACAAAACCGATGATCAGAACCGTAAAACGCATAGGAATTTAGTGGTGGGCGATGGAAGAGTTGAACTTCCGACCTCGACATTATCAGTGTCGCGCTCTAACCAACTGAGCTAATCGCCCGAAATACGCACCAGCAAAGTTAATGCAAGAAATACTTGTAGTCAATCACAATTTCATGTCAAAATAGGAAACCGATCAACCAAAAACATGAGCGAACTAGCTGAAATATACGATTTCGACACAGATAACGGCACAAATACACTGTTCATTCATCCGGAAGTGGAATACCTCTTGCGAATGCCATATTTTGTTGATGGATGGATTGAAAAAGTACTCCGTGAAACACAGGACATTCCACTGTCAGAAAGAATATCTATTGCCAAAAATATTTATGAAATTATCACCGCCTTCAGACAATCACTTTTTTCCAAAGCCGGCCTAAATACAAACGTCGAGTCTATCAGACCGACAAAATCACGTCGCCATCCAAAAACCGAATTCAACATTCTGATAAAAGGAATTAAAACCGAGATCGCCATGATAGCTACAGAGATTCTTTATGGCGCAGTCATCAATACCAAAATAGAGATCATCGACAAACTTTGGGCAATTTATAATCAAACAGAATCATTTATCGCAGAGGCACAGCCAAAAACAAATCTGCAACAAAACCGTCCCCCCCCATTCCCTCTTGCCCATTCTCTCGAAATCAGGTAAAAATCCTGCGTCCAAATATTAATTTTTAGTCTCATGGCCGATTCCATCACCGATCTCAAGCTTGGCAAAATTGTCCGCATCGGAAGCGCGCCATACGTCATCGTGCACGCCGCGTTTCTCCGCAAGCAGCAGCGCAAACCGGTCATGAAAACCAAGCTCCGCAATCTCATCAACAACTCCGTCATGGAAAAAGATTTTTCCTCCGGCGAAGCTTTCGAATTGGTGCAGGTCATTTCCAACAAATGCCAGTTTCTCTACAAAGATTCCGATCAGGCTTATTTCATGCAACACGACAATTACGAACAATTCGGCCTGCCGGTCGACACTATCGAAGACCAGCTCAAATTTCTCCTCGAAGGCACCGATGTTTATGTTTCTTTTTATGAAGGGAAACCGATCAGCCTCCAACTTCAACCAAAAGTTGAATTGAAAGTCACCGAAACCTCCCCCGGCACAAAGGGCAACACCGCCCAAGGCGGCAGCAAACCGGCCACCCTCGAAACCGGCTTGGTGATCCAAGTACCTCTGTTTATCGAAGCCGGCGAAACCGTCCGCGTAAACACCGACACCGTGGAATACGTGGAAAGAGTTTCTTAAATTCTACATCCGATCCCATACCGCCACCGTATCCTCTTTTGGAAAACAAGTCGGGATCAGCATCTGTCCATACAACCCCTCCGCGCGCAGTTGGTTTTTGATTTCCTCCACCGTTTTGAAATATTCCTCTTTCGAATAAGGCTTGTTTAGAATGTGATACTGCTTGCGATGCAGCGAGATACAACCGAAACAATCCTTGCAACTAAAAAGACATTCCCCATATTCCACATCGTTGCACTCCACGCAAAAATAACAAAAATTGCAATTGTTCAAAACATGACTGCTGGAAACCTGATAGCAGAGCTCCGACCTCTCCAAAATCGTGATATCCCAGCAATCCTTTTGCCGCTTGGACTCGAGCAAATATCCGCAATCCTGACATTCCACGCAGTCATATGATTCATGCACATTTTGGCAGTGAAAAAGATCATTTCCTGTAGAATTTTCACAATCGATTTGCAATAAATTCACCCGCGGAACTTTTACTTTCAATTCTTCAAATTTTTTCCGAATCTCCTCCTTACTCAACTCGGCCACTTTTTTTTCATAATCTTCTTTTGAATATTTCTCATTGAAAATATAAAACTGTTTTTGTTTCAATCCAACGCAACCAACGCAATCCCTGCAACCCTTCAAAAAATATCCGAATTTACAATCACTGCAGTTCGTCGAATCCTGTAAATAATCGCAATTGTAGCAGGTATCACAACTCAAAGTCTGGAAACACAAAGTGCAGTTGCGGATGTGATCGCAATCATTGCAATCCTTGCAACTATAAAAATCCCGCCCATACATGCAGTCCTCATCATCGCATGCGTTAGCCAGCAAATAGCCATTTTTCACATTGTCACAGTTGTAAGAATAGTCATTGTTCACGCAATTTATACTCACAAAACTAAAACGCGGCGTCTTCATTTGCAGATGTTTGTATTCGTTCAAAAAATCAATCGCCATAAAAAACAGTTAGCCCATATATTCCCAAAAACATTTCTGACAATACACCACATACGGCGATTCCGGCGCGTATGTCGAAATCACCTCTTGCTGACATTTGTCGCATTTGCGTTTGTAAAGATTGCGCTCGTTCCTCATCGCCAGACGGATATTCTGCCGGCACTTCGGACAATCCACCGGCATCGGCAATTTTTTCTTTTCATAAAAAACCTGCTCTTGATCAACGATCAGAAAGTTTTTCCCGCAACTCTTGCATGTATTTTTTTGTGAAGCCATGAGCGGATTATAACAAAATTTCTTGGTGGACCCTACCGGATTCGAACCGACGACCTCTTCCATGCCATGGAAGCGCTCTACCAGCTGAGCTAAGGGCCCATATTTCAAAAAAGCTCCCCTATTCTATTGAAATCCCGGGAAAAAACAAGCGCACTCTCCCGCCAGGGCGGGATCCTGCGTAGTGGTGGACCTAGGCGGAATCGAACCGCCGTTTCGGCAATGCGAATGCCGCGTTCTACCGCTGAACTATAGGCCCGCGGAAAACGCCATTACTCTAAAGCGACAGCAACAAAAAAACAAGTGGTGGACCGGTGAGATTCGAACCCTCTACCTGTCCGATGTAATCGGACCGCTCTACCAACCGAGCATGCTACCTCAAATGGTCTTCAACAACGAATTGGTACTGAAAATATATCTATCGGCATTCTCAAAAGTTCTTCTATTTATTTTATCAACAAATTCCTTATCAACTGGATAATAATCAAACGGTTTTTTTTCTCCGGAGGACAGCACGCACATTTTATTCGTCAATGGTAAACATGCGTTACCGGCAGGATTATCGCTTGTAATAAATAAAGAATCGTCCTGAACAACAGCAACCCAAAAATAACTATGGGATATTACATTTGCATACAGCTTCATCAACTCGATCATCAACCTCAATTCCAAATTTTTATCAGGAGAACCTAAACTTTTAATTTTTTTATGCAGATCTACAACCAATGAAGCAACATGATTCCTCTGCTTAGGAACCCTTGCATGCATTATAGCCAATATACAGATTAAATAGTCATGCTCATTAGCCACTGGTAACTGACGAGAAAATCTTTCAATTAATCCGGGATATAATCCCTCGAAATCCCTAAAAAAAGGGTTTTCAGTATAGGTGTCCTTAATGCCAAAGCTTTTGAAATAAGTATAATAATCCTTTATCTTTGCCACGCTTTTTATAGGCAGAAATTTCTCTTCGTTAGCATCATTTGAGGAACGAAAAATATTAATCCCATCTGGTGAGAAATATTTCAAATATACTTGCGGAACAAAATGATGTGCTTTTGGCAAACTTTCCATATCCGTTTAAAGTTTAATTTGGTGGACCTGAAGGGATTCGAACCCTCTACCTCCTCGGTGCAAACGAGGCGCTCTACCAACTGAGCTACAGGCCCATATTAATCAATTTTTCAATTTCCTTTTTACTTTTCCAGGATTTAATTTTCAACTCCCTCCTTCTAGCCGCGAGTATGGTATCAAATTCCTCCATATATACCAATTTCAGGGGAACAATATATCTCGTCGCTTTCTGCTGACCAGTATTATGCTCCTTTATTCGCCTGTTCAGATTATTAGTGCTCCCGACATAATACCTGCCATTTTTTTCACTTTTCAATATATATACAAATCCTTTCATATATTCGAACCATATACCTGTCCGATGTAATCGGACCGCTCTACCAACTGAGCTACAGGCCCATGATACAAACATCGCCAGCAGAGTTTACTAAAAACCATTCCGTAAAACAAGAACTCTGGTTCGTTGACATACTGTCAAAACGACGGCTTCCACGTCCCGGGACGTGGTTCAAACCAATTCTAAAATACGTCAAACAACGCCATCGCGGGCAACCATCTCTTCCCTAACATTCAAAATGTAGTAGATAAACACCGTACTTTTTCACAATCTTTAAGTGAATAAAGAAAGTCTCGACCAGAGCCAGTTCAATCAAGAACTGCTCCAGTTTCCTTGAAAAGGAGGTGATCCATCCGCAGGTTCTCCTGCGGATACCTTGTTACGACTTAGTCCCAATCAGTAGTGTCGCCTTAGGACCCCTTCCATAAATGGAGTGAGGGTATTTCGGGCGCCCCTACCTTTCATGACTTGACGGGCGGTGAGTACAAGACCCAGGAACATATTCAACGCGCCATTGCTGATACGCGTTTACTAGCGATTCCAGCTTCATGAGGGCGAGTTGCAGCCCTCAATCCGAACTTGGATCGGCTTTAAAGGATTGGCTCCGCATTACTGCATTGCTACCTATTGTACCGACCATTGTAGCACCTGTGTAGCCCCAGGCATAAGGGCCATGCTGACTTGACGTCATCCATACCTTCCTCCGACTTTGAATCGGCAGTCTCCTGTGAAAAAAACAACACAGGACATGGGTTGCGCTCGTTTACGGACTTAACCGAACACCTCAAGGCACGAGCTGACGACAGCCATGCAGCACCTGTCACCGAGTTCCCTAAGGCACTCCCCTGTTTCCAGGGGATTCTCGGGATGTCAAGCCTGGGTAAGGTTCCTCGCTTACTATCGAATTGAACCAGATGCTCCACCGCTTGTGTGGGTCCCCGTCTATTCCTTTGAGTTTTAATCTTGCGACCGTACTACCCAGGCGGAATACTTAATGCGTTAGCTTCGGCACTGAATCCGGTCGAGCGGATCCAACACCTAGTATTCAAAGTTTAGGGCGTGGACTACCGGGGTATCTAATCCCGTTTGCTCCCCACGCTTTCGTCCATGAGTGTCAGGACTTTTCCAGTACGTTGCCTTCGCTTTTGGTGTTCCTCTGTGTATCTACGGATTTTACCCCTACACACAGAATTCCACGTACCTCTAAAAGCCTCTAGTCTGCTAGTTTCGGATACAATCTTGAAGTTGAGCTTCAAGGTTTAACACCCGACTTAACAGACCACCTGCGGACGCTTTACGCCCAATGATTCCGGGTAACGCTTGCACCCTCTGTCTTACCGCGGCTGCTGGCACAGAGTTAGCCGGTGCTTATTCCTGAGGTACCTTCAGAATTATTCCCTCAGAAAAGAACTTTACAATCTTACGACCTTCATCGTTCACGCGGTATTGCTCCGTCAGGCTTTCGCCCATTGCGGAAGATTCTTTACTGCTGCCTCCCGTAGGAGTATGGGCCGTGTCTCAGTCCCATTGTGGTTGATCATCCTCTCAGACCAACTACCCGTCATAGCCTTGGTGGGCCGTTACCTCACCAACTAGCTGATAGGCCGCAGGCCCCTCCCGGACCGCAAAAGCTTTACCCTTGCGGGACCATCCGGTATTAGCTCGCATTTCTGCGAGTTATCCCTGAGTCCGGGGCAGGTTCCAACGTGTTACTCACCCGTTCGCCGTGGGTCTAAACCCACTCGACTTGCATGTATTATACATACCGCCAGCGTTAACCCTGAGCTAGGATCAAACTCTTCGTTTGAAAAGTTTTTAATTAGCTAGGAAAAAAAATAGAAAAAATATACAATCGCACGATGTTTCTCTACTACATCCTGAATGTTAAGGAACGGCTTTAAATTAAAGAAAATCTGCCAAAAAGCAGAGCTAGTGTATTGAAAAAAAAAATCAAAGTCAACACATTTTTGATGGATTTCCCCACAATGATTTTTGCCGCGCGTCAAGGATATAGAGCTGAATTCTAAGCCAATTTTTGCTATACTTACAAAAGATAATTTATAAAAATACAAACATGCCAAAAGCAAAAACGCAATTCGATCCCACGCACGCTTCCGTTCTCATCCCCACCGTTATTGAAAAAACTTACGAAGGCGAACGCGCCTACGATATTTATTCACGCCTTTTAAGAGATCGTGTCCTTTTTTTGGGTACGGCCATCGACAGCAATGTTGCAAACTTGATTATCGCCCAGTTGCTTTTTCTGGAAAATGAAGATCCGAAGAAAGATATTATAATGTATATCAACACTCCGGGCGGCCATGTCACCGCCGGATTGGCGATTTATGACACCATGCAATACATCAAACCGGATGTGCATACCGTATGTCTCGGCATGGCCGCCTCCATGGGCGCCATCCTCTTAGCCGGCGGCGCCAAAGGAAAACGCTTCTCTCTGCCAAACGCCGAAGTCATGATCCATCAGCCACTCGGTGGCACAGAGGGCCAAGCCTCCGACATCGGCATTCACGCCGCTCATATTCTAAAGACCAAAGACCTCTTAAATAAAATCCTCGCCCATCACACCGACCAGGAACTCAAAAAAGTCGAAAAAGATACCGACCGCGACTACTTCATGAGCTCGGAGGAAGCAAAAAAATACGGCCTGATCGACAAGATCATCGAAAAACGCTAAGCCTGTTTTTTAGCATACTCCACGGCATATTCCACGAGCGCTTTAGCGACGTTTACATCCGCGGCTTTTTCAAGAGCCTTAAAACCAGGATTTGAATTTACCTCGAGAACAACGGGACCATCATTGCCGCGCATCACATCCACTCCACCATAATTCAAATCCAAAGCCTTCACAGCCTTTAAAGCGATTTCCTCCTCCTCTTTTGTAATAGTCACCGGAGCCCCCAAACCGCCAAGTTCAATATTTGACCTGAACTCTCCTCTTTTTGCCGAACGCATCATCGCACCGGCGATTTTGTCACCGATTACAAAAATCCTGATATCTTTTCCGCGCGAATTTTTTACATACTCCTGAAGCAAATACATCGGCTCATCCCAGCGTAAAAACGATTGAAGCGCCCTCATACTTTCGATAATCCTGACCCCATCACCAAATGAGCCAAACGGCTCCTTCAATATTAGAGGGAAACCATTCACAAAAGCGGCGGCCTGCTTGAGATCATCAGGCCTGTGAACAATCACTGTCCTTGGCACGGGAATCCCCATTTGATCCAAAACTTGTACCGTTTTGACCTTATTTTTCGCTCTCAAAACCGGCTGATAACGATTAAAAAGTAAAATACCCTCAAGCTCCATCTGTTCAATCAAAGATAGGTACAAATCAGCGCTACGCAAAATCGACGGTCTGGTAATTATCACATCATAGTGATGCATCGGTTTTCCGTCATAATAAAGTCGGGGAGACACTTTATCGTAAATCAGCTGAAACCTGCGCGACCTAAAAATTCTCGTCGTATGTCCGAGGGCTATAGCTTCATTTTTCAGCTCAATCTCCTCCACCGATGCCTTTTCATCAAGCGGCCGAAAAGAGAGTATTCCGATCTTCATGGAAACACTTTTAAAAACGTCCACAAGTCTAGTCCGTAACTTTTCAAAGTCAACCCAAAAATCATGCATTTTTTTCAAACTGTGATATGATTCCCGCGCTGTTTAATCTTTATCATGAAAAAATTTCTAAGCGGTTTTTTAATTGTCTTAACCTCTCTCACTTTCAGCGCTTGCGGGAGCGGTGATGATACCCCATCCACGAACTCGGACATCAGCGTCGATGCCGACCAAAAACTTTATGAAAATTCAGAATTGGCCATTGCCTATCCGCAGGATTGGGAAGTTTTGGAACGGGACGATTTTACTTCCAATGTCCCATTTCAAACCATCGTCGCCATGCGCAGCAATATCAAAAATGAAAAATTCACCACAAACATAGCCGTCAACAAAAAAGATTTTGAAGAAGATACAAAGTCAATCGACTTCGCCAAAGGCACCATCGAGCAGGCCAAAAACACTCTCCAAAATTTCAAAGAAATAGAGAGCAAGACAGTCAAAGTCAAATTTGGCAAAAACGAACTGGACGGCTACTTGGCGACATTCCAAGGCAAAAACGACGCCGCCTCCCCAATCGTGACCCTCAAGCAACTCTATGTGGTAAACGGCAAAACCGGCTACATGATCACCGCCGCCTATCTCTCCGACACCGACGCCGCCACACTAAAAATGATTGATTCCAGCCTGAATTCCTTTATGCTGAAGTAGGTCATCAAAATTATAAACTTGCTATCAAGCCAAAAGCTGGCTACGATAACACCGCCAAATAACAATCAAACCTATGTCATATCTAGTAGTCTTCACCCAAGAAAAAAATGGACATTTCTCGGTATCTGCTCCAGCCCTGCCAGGATGTTTCTCTCAAGGAAAGAATTTAAAAGAAGCCAAAAAAAATATAAAGGAGGCAATTGAATTATATCTGGAAGATGAAGAATCTAAAGATACTCCGCAATTTGAAATGCAGATAATAAGCTCGGTTGAAATTCCTGTAAAGCAATGACATGCCAAAATCTTTCCGCTCTGTTTCAGGAGAGAAAATGGTAAAGATACTTCAGAAAGTAGGATTTTTAAAAGTTTCACAAAAAGGCAGCCACATCAAACTAAAAAGAAAAACAAATGGTAATACAACAATTGTCATAGTTCCGAATCACAAAGAGTTAACTCCAGGAACACTTAGAAATATCGTCAAAACTGCAAATTTAACACTCGAAGATTTTGACAGGTAAATTGCAATCAGGCGCCCCGCACCGCGGGGCCAAGTGATAAGGCAGCGGTAACTACAATCAGGCGCCATGGCCAAGTGGTAAGGCAGCGGTTTGCAAAACCGTTATTCCCCGGTTCGAATCCGGGTGGCGCCTCCAAAGCATTAATTATTAAAAACATATGAACAAAAAACTTTTAAAAAACAGTTTATTAATTGCATTAACAGTAATTCTTTTTACTGCTTGCAACAAAAATTCAGAAGAAACAACAGTTACTGAAGATAAAGAAGCTCCAATTGAATACAAAGAAATGACACAATTACCTTCTGAAGAAAGCTCTCCATCCTCAACTACTCCAGTAGCTTATGTTAACCAAATATTTCAAGAAGGAGACACTTACAAAGCTGAAATCGATAAAGCAACAATGTA
Organism: Candidatus Altimarinota bacterium; assembly: GCA_041658805.1. Taxonomy (GTDB): domain Bacteria; phylum Patescibacteriota; class Gracilibacteria; order UBA1369; family LOWO2-01-FULL-3; genus JBAZZM01. The sequence goes on from JBAZZM010000010.1 coordinate 18,636, forward strand.
TGGAGGCAGAAAAGCCATAGAAGTAGCGATGGAAGAAACAAAATGTCCAATTGAAAAAGTCTTTAATGGAGATTGTGCTCCAAGCCTTAATAACAATTTTTACATCAGTAATCCTGAAAAAAAGATGGAAACATTGGAAATGGACGACAAATCTAAAATAGAGATATATACAACAGGCGAAAAAAGAGAAATAGGCCTTGAAGAACTCTATAATCTTTGGACACAAACAGATGCTTTTAGAGCTGGAACGGATTTATTTATGGTAGAAATAAGCCCAACAGGTAAAATCACAAAAATGAGCCCACTTTATTTGCCGTAACGTCAATGGGCGAATCCGGGTGGCGCCTCCAAAAAAACTTGAACTTCCAAAACAACAAATGCTACAATAAAACTGTTCGCAGTTAACCAATGCACTGTCACAAAAAAAAGGCTCCTTGCGATAAGGGGCCTTTTTTGCATCAAATGGTGGAGATGCCGGGAGTCGAACCCGGGTCGGTTAATTCGCAGTCAACCAACGCGAACCTGCCATCCCCAAGTATTGATGCAAGAATGTCATAGCAGACACTTCTTGA
>JBAZZM010000011.1:0-18170 GCA_041658805.1 Candidatus Altimarinota bacterium
CAAATCGAAGAACCGGTCAAAAATCTCGAGACAGCAGTAAAAGCCATCATTGATGCCAAAAAACGAAAGGCGGAAAGAGATTGGTGGGAAGCCGATAATCAGGGATGGCATGGCTTTTCTGGAAAAGCAAATAAATTGAGAAACCTTGAAGATCAAAGTTGGAATTCAACATCCCAGTCCACCCGTGAAGAGTCTAGAGCGCGAGCACTGGCTCTGGCAGATACAGAGGGGGTTCTGGCATTGGTGCCAACTCGGGATCAGCTCAAAGAGATAAATAACATGCCACCTCAAAACCAAACCGCAGGTGCAATGCTCCTGTTTGCACAAAAGAACAGGCCAAAAGATTTGGGCCCAACGGAACATATGAATATTCAAACGCAAATCTACATAACCCAACTTGCTTTTCAACTTGTAAAACAATTTAGCGATCTTCCGGAATATGCGGATCAAGCCTTCAACTTCATGCTTGAGCAGAAATTTGGCAGACTAAATGAATATAACTCACTAAAATTACTGGATGAACCATCTCCAAATACCACCATTGCCGCTCTTCGCCGACTGCTCGCAAGTTTAATTGAAACCATCTCCGACGATCGCTGTGTCATTTCCGAAAATCCATGCGGCATTAACAAAGATATACTCCTCGCCGCTCTGGACGGGATTAAAACTGGTTCGACACTGGCCGAATTCCATCTCTCCCTTCCCAAATAGCCATTGATTTCTCACACTCCCCAAACTAAACTCTCTCTGTGCATTTCAACATGCCGGGGTAGCTCAGTGGTAGAGCAATGGATTGAAAATCCATGTGTCGACAGTTCAATTCTGTCTCCCGGCACCATTTTTATGTCTTCAAATTTTCCAAAAACCTGCTATCATGTAGTTAATTCATAACCATAAACTATGGATATCAACTTCTTCTTCAAGAACCTAAGCCCTCAGGAAGAGAAGGCTCTTTCTGAGTACGTGGAACAGAAACGTCCCGCTATCGAAGCTTTACTGACCAAATTTGCGCCCGATGCCCAAAATCTCCGGGTTTCCGCCGGAAAATTCGAGAAACATAACGCCTTCGAGGTTGAATTTTGCCTCGTTTTGCCGAATAAATCGGTTGTCGCCAAGGAAACCAGCCACGCCATTACAAAAGGTGTTGATTTGGCCAAGGATCGCCTAGTAGCCCAGATCAAAAAGCATCTCGCCCAGCTCCGCGGTCCGCGTCTGCATCGTTCTATTCGCGAACAAAAAGTTCCGACTACCATGAGTATGTTTGAGGAGATCGGTTTCTAATTTTTTACAACAAAAAACGAAGCTCTCATTTCGATTGCTTCGCTTTTTTGCTTCAGAAAATCAAGCTTATTCAGCTGGTGTCGTAGCAGCAGGCAATTCAGCAGCCGGTGCTTCTTCTACAGCTGGCTCCACGGCGTCTTCAGCAGCCTCGTCAGCCGGTTCGGACTGACAGCCTGTGAAAGCCAATGAAGTCATACCGAGCAAAGCAAGTGCTAGTAGGAACTTTCTCATAGCTAAAGGGTTAAGAATATTTTTACTATCAACTTCCAGCAGTATATACACTTTTTTAAAAAAGTAAAAAGCAAATTTGGCTGAAGCATCACAAAATCTTGACCATGTTTTCCGAATATGGTCTTGTAATGGGATTTTTTCCGCATATAATTGAGCTTATGAACACTCATGCCTTGATCGAAGGGGAACGCGTAGCCAAAAGAACCGCCTTTGAATTAACGGCTTTGGCAAGCCTTAAATTGGTTGCCGGCCTGCTCACCGGCATGACCGTCGTGATCGCCGACGCCATCAGTTCTTTTACGGATATTTTGGGGATTTTCGCCTCTTATATCGGACTCCATCTTTCCCGCCGCACTTCCAGCAAAAATTTCGAATACGGATACTATCGGATTGAAACTTTCGCCGCTTTGCTGGTTTCCTTGGGGATTATCACCCTCGGTGTTCTCATCATTTGGAAGGGGATCGGCACTTTTTACATCACCGACGAAGGGCACTTTCGGCCTTTCGCCGTCACAACGACGCTTTTATCAATTTTTCATTCCACCCGCCTTTATAAAAGGCTCCATGAAACAGCCAAAAAGACAAATTCTCCTTCACTTAAAGCCAACGCCGACGACAAAAAAAATGACATCGTTGTTGGCATCGCTATTTTGATCGCCATTGCCGCCGATTATCGCGAGATTCCTTATGTTGAAGGCATAATCACCCTTTTGATCGCGATCTTTATTTTAAAAGACGGTATTATCAACGCCAAAGAATCGCTTTTTTATCTGCTCGATTACTGGGACGATCCGACTTTGACACGCCAAATTCGCAAAATTTTCCACCAAGAACGCGAATTGATCACCGTCGTAAAACATCTTCGCCTCCGCCGCGCAGGCAACTTTATTTTTGGCGAGGCCTATGTGGAAATAAACCCGTTTGCCGGGATCCAGGATTTACGCGAGGAACTGGATTTGGTCAGTGAAAAAATAAAAAAATTAAATCCATACATCAGGGATTTCTCAATTTTCAGCCATATTTCAAAGGCAGGTCGCATCAAGGTTGGAATTCCGGTCAAGTCCAACCACGGACTTTTAAGTCCGATTGCCCACACTCTGCGCCAGACCAATGCCTATCTTTTCGCCGATCTTGACGATACCAAAGTCCGTAAATTCTATGTTCGCAAATTGAGCGCCTCCAATAAAAAACCACTCAACTTCGCCAATTTTCTCAAAAAAGAGAAGGTCAATATTTTAATCGACAACAATTTGCATTCCCTGATTTATTTTAATCTTCGCCGCATCCATCACATTCTGATTTATCCACAGTTTGCCGACACCAAACGCGTCAAAGAAGCGCTAGAATTAATGCTAATTGATACCTGAATGATTTGTATTCCGCTCAAATTCAAAAACCAGGAGGAGCTCGCAAAAGCTCTTCCCCAAGCCGAAAAACTCGGCGATCTTGTTGAGATATGGTTTGACGAAATCAAAAATCCAATTTATCCGAAAATTAAGAAACCAATTATTTACAAGTCGCATGGAAATCCGGTTCTCATTCGAAAAATTTTGAAATTCAAACCGGCCTACATCGATCTCGACCTGAAAAATAAGCCGCAAATTTTTAGAATGGTCAAAAAAATCAGCCCAAAAACCAAACTGATCATCTCCTTTCATGACTTCAAAAAAACGCCGGACCTAAAAATGCTCCAAAAAATCACATCAAAAATGCTTAAACTTGGAGCGGATATCGTCAAAATCACCGTTTATGCGCAAAATTTCTCCGATAACTTTGTCATCTTCGAACTCCTCCAATCCCTTCAACAAAAAAAAGTTCCTGCCATCTGTTTGGCGATGGGGAGTCGGGGCAAAATTACCCGTCTTGCTGGACATCTTTTTGGAAATTATCTAATGTATGCGCCTCTGCGACTTGAAAATCGCACTGCCGACGGGCAAATCACTGCCTCGGAATTAAGAAAACTTATAAAAATATGTCTTTAAAAATTGGTATTGTCGGTCTCCCGAATGTAGGAAAATCAACTTTGTTTAACGCTTTGACGCGCAGTCGTGCCGCTATAGCTGCGAACTATCCATTTTGCACCATCGACCCCAATGTCGGCGTGGTTGAAGTTCCCGATCATCGTTTAAAAGAACTGGCGACTGTCTCCAATTCCGAGAAAGTAATTCCTGCGGCCATCGAATTTGTCGATATCGCAGGATTGGTAAAAGGCGCCAGCACAGGCGAAGGTTTGGGAAATAAATTTCTTTCCCATATTCGGGAATGTGACGCTATCGGTCATGTCGTCCGCATTTTTGATGATTCGAATGTGATTCATGTCCACGGCAATGTTCAGCCGAAATTTGATCGGGAAGTAATCGAATCCGAGCTCATTCTGGCCGACCTCCAGACGGTTGAAAAACGGCTTCAAAAGGCCAATTCCGACGCCAAATCCGGTGCTCCGGATAGGCTCGAATATGCCGCCCTGCTCGCGAAAGTCATGGCTGAACTTCAAAGGGGGACTTTGGCCATAGATCTCGATCTGACCACGGAAGAAAAAGAACTTTTAAACGATCTCCATCTCCTAACGATGAAGCCCAATCTATATATTTTGAATGTTTCCGAAAAAGAACTCGTCGGGATCAATCCGGTAAAATATGCCGAATTGCTTGGCATCGATGATCCGGATAAAATTATTCCAATCTCCGCCCGCATCGAAGAGGAACTCGGTTCTTTTGCCGACGCTGAAGCCACAGAGTATCTGAAATCTCTCGGCATCGCCGAAACCGGCTTGAATCACCTCATCAGAAGCGCATACAAAACTCTTGGTTTGATTACCTACTTTACTTCCGGTCCGCAGGAAAGCCGTGCTTGGACAATCAAAAACGGCTGGCACGCGCCAAAAGCCGCCGGGGTCATTCACACCGATTTTGAAAAGGGTTTTATTCGCGCCGAGGTATTCAATTGGCAGGATTTTGTGGAATGCGGCGGGGAGGCCAAGGCCAAGGAGCAGGGCAAAATGCGCCTTGAGGGAAAGGATTACATGGTTCGGGACGGGGATGTCATGCATTTCAAATTCTCTTCCTGAAACCTCTGAAACTAAACCACAGATAGCTGTACATGATCACGGCGAATATCAGTCCCATCAGCCAGCCGAATTCCAAATCGAAATAAATCAGTTCTACGCAGACTATCGCTACGGCAACAGTCACTACAACAGCCGAAGTGATCACAGGCAGCAATTTATTTCTCATCAGCGGAAAATATTTTCTGACGGAATTGTTGAGATAGAAGAGCATAAAACCCAGCATAAAGAGTCCTCCAAAAATTGCCAAAGCGGCAAAAAAATCATTTTCCGGCAAACGCCCACTCTGCAAAAAGTCTCCCAGAAGCAACGGATGTATTGCCCAAATTACCAGCGTGATCACTGCAAAACTATAAAACCAATATAGATCGCGATAGGACATCCTGTATACAGCATGTACGCTCTCCAGTTCTTCGAGTTCGTAAAATATTTGGCTGATTTTTTCGATATCATCGACGATGATTTGGATGTTAAACAAAGCATGTTTACCATCCGGCGAAGTCGTGGCTTTTATATTCGCGATATCAATTACATATTTGTACAAAATTTCGGCAATCTCCTTCAGCAACCCAACCTTGTTCGTTGCCTTTATCTTTATATTAATCCGCAGCCGTATTTCCGCATCTTTTTTCAGCATCTCACGCGGCTCCTTTTTTATCGACTTCACGACGCTTGCCGCTTTGAAGCTGCCCTCACCTATAGCGGCAAAAAGATCTTCTGGCTTTTCAAAATATTCTTCGAATTTTGCATTCAAAACTTTTCTCAAATTTCGGAAATTAAAATTTTCAACCAGACCAAGCCCGGCAATATCCAATTCCTTTTGCAGCAGATTCTTTCCCATCTCAATTTTCTTTTTTCGACCGGTTTTTCTCATGTATGCCAAAATCTTGTTTTTGGCCAAATTTGTGCGTGTAAATGAAAGCCACGAAAGGCTGGGAATACTGTCTTTCCCGGTGATCACTTGGACCACATCGCCCGTTTTTAGAGCGCTGGTGATGGCCTGGGTTTTTCCGTTGATGATAGCCTTTGCAGCGTGATTTCCGATGTCGCTGTGAATGGCGTAGGCGAAATCGATCACCGTCGCTCCCTTCGGCAGATCAAAGGTTTTCCCCTTTGGAGTGAAGACGAAAAGTCGGTCTTGAAAAATATCCACTTTCAGATTTTCAATAAAATTTGCCGCCGGCCTCTTTGATTTGTCCATTTCGATAATTTGGTCAACCCACACCGAACGTTTGTCACCGGTCCACACATCAGCGATTTTGCCGGTCTTCCTGAAAAAGTTTGCCGCGATTCCAAATTCATTGTTCAAATGCATTTCCGCGCTCTGAATCTGCACCTCCGTCACCACTCCGTTAAAGCCGAAAACAACTGTATGCAGCGCCCGATATCCATTCACTTTTGGATGCGCAATATAGTCTTTGAAGCGATCAGGTTTTGGCGTGAACAAGCCATGAATGACTCCGAGCGCCTGATAGCAGGAATGCTCGTCTTCGGTCACGACTTTCACGGCGATTCGATCCTTTATTCCATCGATGGCTTTGCCTTGAGCGGCAATTTTCTTATATGCCCGGTAAAGACCTTTTCGAAAATCGTAAACTTTTGCCTGAACATTTTCCTTTTTCAATCCATCAACCACCGTTTTTAAAAACAACTTCGTATTATTTTTATAATTTCTCTGCATCTCGGTGAGCCTTGTGGTAATCCGTAGGAATTCATTCGGAAAAAGATATTGAAAACACCTATCCTCAAGCTCTTCTTTGATTCTGAAAATTCCAAGCAAATTTGCGATCGGTACATAAATTTCCAGGGTTTCTCTGGCAATACGCACGCGTTTTTCCGGGCGGACATATTCCAAAGTACGCATGTTGTGAAGGCGGTCGGCCAATTTAATAATGATCACACGCAGATCTTTGCTGCTGTGCAAAAAAAGCTTTTTCAGACTCTTCAATTCCCGTTCCGGCATATTGTTGCGATAATGAACCTTTGCCAGTTTGGTTATGCCGCTAACTAAAAAAGCAACCTTCTCTCCAAAAAGTTGCTTTATTTCAGTAATGGTATGTTTTGTGTCTTCCGGCACATCATGCAGTATCGCGGCCAAAAGCACATCCTGATCGGCATGCATTCCGGCCAAAATGCCTGCCACTGATACGGGATGCGTTATATAGGGCGTTTTCCCGTCCTTGCGCATCTGCCCGCTGTGAGCTTTTTCGGCAAACGCATAAGCTTTTTGAAAAAGCTTCTGATCAAAAGACGGAAGGTAAAATTTGACCTCCTTGATTACCTGCTCCAGATCAGCGTATTTAGTCTTCTTCGACTTCGCCATGTCGGGATTATGCTATAAAATCGACAAAATAGCAAATCGATCATTGATAAAAGTGCATAAAACCGCTATAATACAAGGATTTATTACTTTGAATGAACTTGGAAAACGCTCAAAACCAGCCAGTCAAACTACATCTTGATCCGCAGAAATCAGATGGCCCTACTCTTAAGGGAATTTTACACGATATCGGTCGTCAGGCCTTGGCCAGCCTGATTATTTTGGTGATCGGATTTTTCGCTCTCAATTATTCCGCCTATTTCCAAATCGCAAAAAACGAATTTAACAAATATTTTGGTAACGAAACCGCCAGTCCGCTAAACCAGCTCGTTGAAACAAAAACTCCAGCGACAAGCCTCACCACAAATCAGGAAATTCCCGATCTCAATCTTGAAATCATGCCCAGCGACAATCGCATTGTGATTCCACGCATCGACAAAAACATTCCGGTCATTTCCACCAGCAGCCAAAGTTTGATCAATCGCGACTGGGACGGGCTTGAAAAAGAATTGATGCAGGCTCTCCAAAACGGCGTTGTTCATTATCCGGGAACCAATACACCGGGTCAGGGAGGCAACACCGTCATTACAGGTCACAGTTCGTATTTTCCGTGGGATCCGGGCCGTTTCAAAGATGTCTTTGCTCTGCTACATGAGGTTGTTGTCGGCGATAAAATTGTCGTTTACTACGATCAGGAAAAATACGTTTATGAAGTAAGCGAAATCAAGATCGTGCTTCCAAATGAGCTTGATGTTCTGAAAAACACTACCGACGAAACACTAACACTGATCACATGTACTCCGGTTGGAACCAATTTGAAACGCCTGATCGTCATCGCCAAACCGGTCTAAATATCTTTCAATTTATTCAGGACATCTTCCTCCTTCCCTTTTTCTGATACCTCTTCTTTCGCTTCAGCTTGTCGGATATTTTGCATCTTTTCCTTCATTTTTGCCTCGTCGATTTCAGCCACGTGTTTATTGTTGATTCGAGACATCTCTTTGGCGTATTCCGTATCCAGCTTGGACAACTGCTCTTTTTCATTCACCAAAATATCGCGAAATTTCTTGATCTGCTCCTCGGTCATAATCGGCATAATCTGAAGCCAATACTCCCGTTCGTCGCCATCCATCGATTCAGTTTCATAGATCAGCTTAACCAAATCCGGGAATTTTTCCCTGACAAGTCTCGGAACTATATAAAGCCTCTCGGCCTCTTTGACGTATTGCTCCGCCGGTTTGTTTCGATCCACAACTACTTGCTGTCCGATGGGAGATGTTACGCTCATCTGGAAAATATCAGTTATTTATTGTATCATTCTGCCTGTGAATTCTAGCACAAATAAGCTTCAAAAAACAATTTTCATGAATCGCACCGAGGCCCAAAAAAGGATCACAAAACTGAAGGAGAAAATCAAAGAATTAAATTATCAATATTTTGTTTTGGACAAGTCGGATGTTCCGGAGTCGGTTCGCGATTCCCTGAAAAGAGAATTGATAGAATTGGAAACCGGATTTCCGGAATTTATTACTCCGGATTCTCCGACCCAGCGCGTCGGCAGTGTCCTTTCCGGCCGTTTTGCAAAGCAACGCCACGCCAGTCCTAAAAAAAGTCTTTCCGATGTCTTTAACGCCAAAGAAATCCGCGAGTGGTTTGAGCGCATCAGCAAACTTGTTCCAACCAAAATAGAATTTGTCTGTGAATTGAAAATCGACGGTTTGAATATCACGATCCAATATGAAAAAGGCTTGTTTAAACGCGCTTTGACTCGCGGTGACGGCATGATGGGGGAGGATGTCACGCACACCGTTCGCACAATTGAGAGCATTCCTCTCCGCTTGAACGAGGCGGTTGATCTCGAAGTTTCCGGCGAAGTTTTTATGCCAAAGAAAAGTTTCGTGGATTTAAACAAGTTTCAAAAAACCAACGATTTGCCGCCCTTTGCCAATCCGCGCAATGCCGCGGCCGGTTCTGTCCGCCAGCTCGATCCGCAGGTGGCCGCCTCACGCAATCTTGATATGTTTTTTTATCATTTGGACAAAAACAATCTTCCCAAAAATGTCGATACTCAGGAAAAACTTCTTCAGACTTTCGAAAAATTGGGATTGAAAGTCTGCAAACATTATCATAAATTTTTAGATATTGAACAGGTCGTTGAATTTTGTCAGTCCTGGCATCACAAACGCGACAAAATGCCTTTTGAAATCGACGGCATCGTGATCAAGGTCAATAGTTTTGCACAGCAAACCGCCATGGGTTTTACAGCCAAAGCTCCCAGATACGCCATTGCTTATAAATTTCCGGCCGTTCAGGTTTCCAGTCGTATTCTCGATATCAAACTTCAGGTCGGTCGCACCGGCGCGATCACGCCTGTGGCGGTCATGACGCCTACTATTGTCGCGGGGTCCACTGTTTCTCACGCCACTCTCCACAACGAAGATGAAATTCAAAAGAAAGATATCCGCATCGGCGACACCGTGATCATCCGCAAAGCCGGCGATGTCATCCCCGAAGTGGTGGAGGTTTTAAAAGATCTGCGCAACGGTCACGAAAAAATTTTTAAATTTCCCAAGATCTGTCCCGTCTGCGAATCTCCCATCATTCGTAAAGACGACGAAGCCGCCTATCGCTGCACAAACAAAAGCTGTTACGCTGTGCGCCGTGAAGGTTTTGCACATTTTGTTTCCAAGAAAGGTTTCAACATCGACGGGCTGGGGGACAAGGTTGTCGGCCAACTGATTGATGAAGCTTTAGTCCAGGACCCGTCGGACATTTTTCTTCTGAAAAAAGGTGATTTGCTTGAACTCAATCTTTTTCAGGATCGTCGCGCGGACAATTTGTTAAGTGCTATCAGCAAGGCAAAAAACATCGCCATTGATCATTTCATTTTTGCCATTGGTGTCCGCTATCTCGGCGAACAGAGCAGTTACGACTTGGCTCGTTTCATCCTTTCCCACGCCAAAAAATCCGCCAAGAAAATCGCCAGATCAAAGACTGCTCATTCACAGATAACTTTATTTGAAGAAGAAAATTCTGCCGACAACAGCGATTTTTCCATTCTTGATTTGATCGCCACGATCACCTCTTTTTCGCTTGCCGAACTCGTAAATATCGATGGCGTCGGTGAAAAAACCGGCACCGTAATTTACGAATGGTTCAATGATAAAAGAAACCAGCGCTATCTCGAAAAACTTTATCGCGTCGGTATCAATTTGAATACTGAAGGTCTGAAATCAAACGGCAGATTCGCCGGACAAAGTTTTGTTCTCACCGGCACTCTCTCTACCGTCACCCGTGATCAGGCCAAAGAGCTGATCAAGCAAAATGGCGGTAAAATCCACTCCGCGATTACCGCCGATACCGATTTTCTTGTGGTCGGCGATGAGCCTGGCTCCAAGCTGAAAAAAGCTCGTGAATTGGGGGTCAAAACGATCACAGAATCGGAATTCAAAAAACTATTCAACTAACTTCCCGCCGAAGATTTTTAGAGCTTCATTCGTTAATTCATCGTCAACGCTTTGTTCCTCCACCATCGATTTTATTTCCAATTCTTTCACGGTCGCGTTTACTTTCACAGCCCGTCCGAAAAGATCTTTGACGATGGACTCCAGTTCCACACGATTGTCATGATCCACGACTTGGTCGCGATGAAATTTGGTGTTGAATTCGAGAGTGATTTTAAAATCGTCCACGGCAACGGGCAAGCCGTTTTTTAGCGACATACGCAGCGAAGGTCGTTTCACCCTTTCCGTTATCCTTGGCCATCTTTCGAGCAGATTCCCCAAATCCAAAGCCGGTTGATCATCGCTTACCGGAATAGTTTCCATTTCTTCAATCGTTGGTTTTTTCTCGGGAACTTTTTCGACCGTTTTTTTCGGCATCTCCTGTGTCTTGACCGGACTCTCTTCCGGCACAATTTTTATGTCCGACATCGTCGCCTTGATTATCGCAACCTCCAGTGGCAGTTGGGGAATACTCGCTTCCAGCCGGTCCTGGCATTCCTTAAAAATCTCAATCAGCCTCATGTATTTGAGGCTGTTTTGGATATCATCTTCGGCTATTGCCTCCAATAACTTTTCTCTGATCAACTCCACAAACTCATATGAAAATCTCTTTAAATCCGTACCCTGGTTATGTAGTTCCTGCACGATCTTCAGAGCGCTTTTGGCGTTATTTGTAATCAAATTTTCAAACATCTCTTCCATCAGTGCCAGCGAACTCAATCCCAAAACATCTTGCACATATTCGTATTTCAGCTCGCCGTTTACGGTCAGCTGCTCCATCAATCCGATCGCATCCCGAAGCCCTCCGTCCACATAGCGACTGATCAGCTCCAAGGCCGTGTCATCAGCTTTGATCTCCTCTTTTTGGGCTATAAAACTTAGTCTTGTCATCAGCGTTTTTTTGCCGATCCTCCTGAAGTCAAAACGCTGGCATCGCGAAATAATCGTGTCCGGAATTTTATGCACTTCCGTCGTCGCCAAAACAAAATAAGTGTGCTCCGGCGGTTCCTCCAATGTCTTCAGCAAGGCATTAAACGCCGGCGGAGTCATCATATGCACCTCATCGATAATATAAATTTTGACCTTCGCCCTCGTCGGCGCGAAACTGATTTTCTCTTTCAAATCTCGTACCTCATCAATACCGCGATTCGACGCCGCGTCGATCTCAATCATATCAATCAAACTTCCTTCATTGATATCCAAACAAAATTCACATTCATCACACGGCTCGTAATTATCCTTCAAATTTGTGCAGCACAAAGCCTTCGCGATCAATCTCGCCGTCGAAGTCTTCCCCGTTCCCCGCGGTCCCGTAAACAAATACGCATGCGAAACATTCCCATTCAAAATCGCATGAATTAAAGTATTCTTGATATGATCCTGCCCCACCAGATTATCAAAATTGTGCGGGCGATACTTTCTGTATAGTGAAACTTTTTCCATGTAAGGCGTGCTGATTAGTCGTGTCCGGTACCTTTTGGGTTAATCAACCGATGGGGTCAAGGTAATTGTACGATATTGAGTAACTACGTGACAATAAAGCCCATCCATCTTGAGCTCCAAACTTTCTTTATGACTATTATAGCCGTCTTTACTGATCTCAATTACAAAATATCCTGATCTCTCACCGAGGCCATGATAATCTCCATTAGAAGCTCCGTTTTCAAAGTCGTTATAATCCAAATAACTATCAGGTCCCTCAATTCTAATGGAGGCATTATTAATAGGATTTCCTTCGATATCTTGCAAATGGAATTCTAATCCTGATACATAGATATCATCGCAACCACCGCTATATTCAGTTAAATCAATCTGACCGGCAGTCGCAAATCTATTAAGGATAACAGCCAACTCTGCACGATTCACATTGTTATACGGTTTAAATTCCCCATCAGGGTAACCAGTAATAATATCTGACGATCTCATTCTTTCAACAGATATTTTATACCAATCATCAAAAGTGTTCTGATCTAAAAACATATCAGTATAGGCAATTACCGTAATTGTAGTTACAAGAAATAATACAGACAAAGAAACTGCAAGTACTAATTTTTTCATATATTGTTAATGTTAAATTTTTTGTCGCCCTTTATTCCACCAGGAAAACCACTCTAGCACGTTTTCGCGTAATGTTTAATCTTTTTTGCGAAGATCTCCTTGGAAAATTGACCGGCATGTCGTCTGATCGTCAAAGGCCTGTAAAAGCGCTCATTTGCCATCAATCTCGCCAGTCCGTCCTCCATCGCCTCCACTGTCTCCTCAAAGAAAAATTCCCCAGTCTTTCCCGAAACCACGGTCTCCGTCGCCCCGCCCTTTCCATATGCCAAAACTGGCTTGCCGCAGGCCATCGCCTCCACCGGCGTAATCCCAAAATCCTCTTCCCCCGGGAAAATCAGCGCCCGACAATTTTCCATGTATTCCTTCACAGTCGCGTCATCTCTGAACCCCAGAAAATCGATATTGTCCGCCGCCATATTTTCCAAATATTTGCGCTGCGGCCCGTCACCGATAACTACCAGCTTTCGCCCGATTTTGTTGAACAATTGCACCGCCAGATCCACCCGTTTGTAAGGCGTCAAGGTCGATACAATCAAAAAATAATTCGAATTCGAACCGGTCACTTTGAATCTCTCAATATCAACCGGCGGATATAAAACCTCGCTGTCCGCTTTATAATATTTCTTCAGCCTCCTCTGCACGTTTTTTGAATTTGCCAGATAGGCGTCAGGTCTTTTCGCTGCCGTAAATTCCCATTCCCGCAGATATTTGATCAACGGGGCATAAATCATCGCCTTAAAACCTTTGATCCTATTTTCTTTGCGATATTCACTGCTCCAGTCCCAGGCGTAGCGCATCGGCGAATGACAATAACAAATATGCTTTGTATTCAGAGAAGTCACTACTCCATGCGCAAAAGCGGTATTTGAACTGATCACTAAATCATAATTTTCCAAATCCAGTTCCTCCACCGCCCGCGGCATCATATGCGTCAAAAAACGATATCTTTTGCGAATGAAATTCGGATAATTTTGCAAAAACGAAGTGTGCACTTTCTCTCTTGGAAATACGCTTCCAACAGCTTTTTCATCATAAAGAAGACAGAAAACATGCGCCCTCGGAAAAGCCTCACAGAGTGCCTGAACCACGCGTTCCGCCCCTCCAAGCTTCAGGAGAAAGTCATGTACAATTGCAACTTTCATTTGCCTGTTTATTCTGGGACGACCAATGTGCCTTCCTCTATAGCATCAGACACGCTTGCCGGCGTCTCGGCCGCCGGCTCTCCTGTGGCTGGTTGCTCTATGAACAAGCCGGAACCGCATTCCTTTATGCCGGCCAAAATCGCGTCCTGAACCTCGGTGTCTCCCATATATTTATCAGAAACCGCTTGGATTGCTTCCTCGTTTTCCACATCAAAACCGTATTTCTTGAAAACATCTTTTGCCTGCTCCTGCAAATCCGCGGAAAAAGGATCTGCGGCACCGGAAACAAGACACATCGCCTCTATCGTTGCATCAATAAAATTCTGTTTTTCATTGCCTTTAAAAAGCGAACAGCCGCTTAGTAAAAACACTCCAACCATCAAAGACGCAAATAACTTTTTCATAGGAATTTTTGTTAAATACCATTCCGAGTATACCCGCTTCAGCATTAGTGTCAAATTGTTATCCATGAAGAACTTTTAAAGTCCTTTTTGCCGAAGCCTCCCAAGTGAAATTAGGCAATCTCTCCCGTCCTTTTGCCACCAGTTTCGCGGCGTATTTTTCATCTTCCGCCAACTTTTTGAGCCCCTCCGCCATCTCACTCACATTTAAAGGATCCACATAATGCACCGCTTTACCGCCCACTTCCGGCAGACTGGAACTGCTTGAGCATAAAACTGGTTTTTCATAATAAAAGGCTTCCAGCAGCGGAAGGCCAAATCCCTCATAAAGCGACGGAAAGGCAAAAATCTGACAATTTTTCATCAGCGCCGCCTTTTCACCTTCGGTCACATATCCGGGCAAAACCACTTTATTCGCGATCTTCAGTTGCTGGATTTTTTTTAGAATTTTATCAAATCCGACGCCGGGTTTCCCGGCCATCACCAACTTGAAATCTTCATGATCCTCTGCAAATTCCGCAAAAGCCTCCACCAGCCTCACCAAATTTTTCTTGCTCTCCAATCGTCCTACAAAAAAAACATATTTTAATTTTTCATCGATCCCGAAATATTTGAAGATTTCCGAAAATTCAAACAAATTGTCCAAGTGCGCTTTGTCCAATCTGGGCTTTGCAAAGCCATGGGGGATTACTACGATCTTTTTTTTCGGACATTTGTAAAAATGCACCAGATCTTTCGCCGTCGCCTCGCTCGGCACGATTATTTTCGTCGCCTTTTTCGCCGCCACCCTCGTGCTCCAATTCAAATAATGATACTGAAAAAACGAGTACGCCGACCGTAAATGTCGAAACGCCACATCGTGAATCATGAGGTAATTCTTCTTTGCCAGCGAAAGCGGAAAAACATGAGACGGCACAAACAAAACATCGGGCTTGTCGCGTCGCATTTCCCTCGACAACGCCCACAAAGTCCAAAACCTTTTTGTCGGCAAAACCATATTTGTAATATTTTTTGCCACTCTCATTTTCGGAAAAATCGCCTCACGGGAATACAAAACAACCTTATCTTTTGAATTTCCCGCCACCTCTCCAATCAAATAATTGATGATTTGGAAACTGTAGTTTTCCACTCCGGTGGCTTCACTGTGCCCATATCTCGAAGCATCGATGCCAATCTTCATATTCCCATTATACATCAATTAATTTCTGGCCAAAACCATCGCGCAGACATACCGCGCTCCAGCTTTTTTTAGGACTTTTGCGCATTCGTTCAAGGTCGAGCAGGTGGCAGCTACATCGTCGATCAAAAGGATAAATTTTCCTCCAACCATATTCAGCATCACTTCCTTCAATTCAATCGCGCACTCCAAATTTTTGATCCTCTCACTTTTTGTCAGTCTGGCCTGCTCCTTTTTGAACTTGGTCCGTAGCAAACAATCGCAAATCTCCAATTTTTTGAATTTTTCCCGCACCTGCGCATCACTTTTTAAACTCTCAATCAGCTTTCCGGTCAACGACTTGATTTGGTCAAATCCACGAAAGCTTACGCGTTTCTTATGGCTTGGCACCGGTACAATCAGCGCTTTACTAAGACTTTCAACCTTCTGGTTTTGTAAAACAATTTGCGCTTTCATAATCATCGCCAAAACAAAACTCAAATTCTCGATAAAATTATATTTAAATTTCCAGATCATCTTTCGGGCCAAAGGATTTGCAAAGTAGTTCAGACACACTACCAGCTGGTCAAAGTGATAATTTTTGCCACACCTCTCACTGCAAAACCGTCCGGTTTCGGTCACTTTTCGGCAATGCGGACACTGCTGCCTTTCCAAAAACTTGATTTGCCTCAAGCAGTTGCCACAAACCAGTACGCCACCGCGCCCGCAACCAAGGCAACTCTTTGGGAAAATCAGCTCCAAAATGTGCGCAAAAAACGATCTCATGCCGCCACCCTAGCAGACACTTCTTAAAAAAGTTTAAAATTTTTCTAAAGCTTGACTAGTAGTTATATTCTAGCTATACTAAATATAGTTTTAATATAACCAGTTCACTATGATTACTCAGATAGTTTTTAAAGCGGATAAGGCCTTAAAAGATGAGGCAATGGAAAAGGCTAAATCTGAAGGCGTAACTTTGAAGGCTGTATTATATAATGCTTTAAAGTTATATATTGAAGGTAAATTGAGTTTTGGCCTACAGATTAATGAGCCGGAGGTGGAAATCCTCGAGGTGACACCGGATGTGCAAAAGAAAATGGATGAAATAGGTAATATTTTAGAGAAAATTTAAATGAGAATACTTCTATGCCATTCAGTTATTAAAAAAGAGATTACTATTTGCCGATTATAGTTAGATTAAAAAAGGATAAAATTGT
The DNA here is from genome assembly GCA_041658805.1 of Candidatus Altimarinota bacterium. Classification (GTDB taxonomy): domain Bacteria; phylum Patescibacteriota; class Gracilibacteria; order UBA1369; family LOWO2-01-FULL-3; genus JBAZZM01. The sequence continues at coordinate 16,374 of JBAZZM010000011.1, forward strand.
TGGGATGAATTTAAGCAAAGGGAATCAAGCTTTTCAGGATTTGTTAAAGAAAAATTTAAGTCTAGTTGTAAATGATTTAAATGAAGGGAATTTTGATGAATTGTAATATGGTGGGCGGTAGTGGAATCGAACCACTGACCCCATCGACGTCAACGATGTGCTCTACCAGCTGAGCTAACCGCCCCCGAACTTGCGAGAGGCATTTTATACCTTGATTTACAGCTTATTCAAGGTTAAAATTTGTTTGTTATAAAATTTTTTTATGGATCCGCAAAACAATCAGCAAAATCAGGCATCAGGCCAAACGCCTACACCGCCGACCCCTCCAACACCGCCGACGCCTCCTCAACCTCCGATGGGGCAGGGGATGCCGATGGGTCAGGTCGCCTTTCCGCAGGGTGGTGCGCCAGTTCCGCCACCGGAGCCCGAAGACACAACTCCGGCCAATTTTCAGCTGGGCGTAAAATTTGCCAAAGAATTGAATGTTCCCGTCCCTGCCCACAACCTCAACTTTGATCAGAACTATTTTATCCGTCTGCTCGCCGGCTCGATTTCCCTTTCCAAGGACGAAAAAAAGAAAATCATCGAGTCTATTCCCAAGCTTCGTCAGGAACAGATCGACGAATTGATCAAGATTTTTGAGGAGGAGAAGGAAAAATTCGCCGCCCTTTCCAAAAAACATGTCCCCCAGTTGGAAAAACTGGCCGTTCAGCACCACAACGAGTGGATGGACCTCGAAGCCGAATACGCGCAGGTTGGCAAGGCGCAGGAGGATCAGAGCAAAGCCGACGAAATCCGCAAACAGCTTGGCCTTTAACTTGCAATAATTTCTCTTCTATACTACTTTTGTCTTGCTCATTAACTCATTTTTATGAAAAAGTTTTTTCCAATTCTGGCCGCTTTATTCCTCCTGACAGTTTTTGGTTGCCAATCCCAGCCTGCATCCGATCAACAATCCGATCAGCCTAAAGTCGAGGATAATTTGAATGCCGACGCCGTTTTGGACAATCAAATTTTTTATGCTGCCACTAAAACCAACGACGCCGACCGCTGCAAGAAAATTTTGGACGCCGCCAAACTGGTCGAGTGTCAAAGTATCGTCGACGCCAACTTAAAAACCGAAGAAGCAGTCGCCCAGTTGAACAAATCTCTCTGCAAAAAAATCTCTCTCGACCGCTACGCCGACTACTGCAATGAGGCTGTTTCGCAGGCCATTGCTGAAGCGGAAGCTTCCGCAGAGGGAGATCAGTTTATCGCTGACCAGCTAAAACTTTCACAAGAGACCGTGGCCAACGATGACCTTGAAGGTTGCGCTAAAATTGAGGATGAGAATTTCAGAAATGACTGCATAGTAAACATATCCATCAGCCTGGCCCAGAAATCTAATGATGTTAATGCATGCAACAATATTGAAGATCAAGCACTAAAAGACTTCTGCAAACGACAGGTTTCAGAGTAAATTACAAGTTGGCAGGATCGAAACATCGGGCATACATCGTCACTGTTTTTGCTGCGATAGTTGTATTGAAAGCGTCAAAAGCACAAGTTGTGTCATTGATTGGTGCGTAAGTAAAATCCAACCCCTTCAATATGCCGACCGTTACAGCACCTCCACAACTGACAAGTTTGTAGCCGGATGAGCAGGATAACGAAGTTCCCCACCCGGCGCCGGCGTTAACAATCCTCGCAGAAGTATTTACCTGATATTTTCCAATTGAATTTGCCGTAAACCCACCGCTAATATCAGTATTTCCATTTTGGGCAATCGTCAAAAGTGGCGTCGGACTACCATATGAG
>JBAZZM010000012.1:0-17163 GCA_041658805.1 Candidatus Altimarinota bacterium
CTTCAGGCGGAGGCTCCACAGCTTCAGACTTTTTCTTTTCATTTATCAAACCGTCTTTCGGCAATTTTTCTGTAATCAAATTTTGCGCGTTTAGCAAATCGCCATTCGTCACCTGCGCAGTATTGGCCTGATTGATCACGGCGGCAAAAATATCCTTGTACCAGTAATAATCCAAAATCGGGAAACTTTCGGCATAACCTATCTGCGAAGCAAATACGCCGAAAATCGGATCCTTGGACTGATCCTCAATCATGTCTCTACGACTGGTCGGCTTGTGCAACTCGTCATAGTAGTGCTCCAAATTTTTCTTATTGGTCATATAAATAAGAAAATCCCAAGCCAGATCCGGATTTTTTGAATTTTTGGAAACCGTCTCCGCAAAATAATTTGCATATGTCACGCGCTTGTCTTTGGAAATTTCAGGATCATAAATCTGGGGAATCGGCGCGATGCGGATATCATTTTTATCAATCGTCTGGACACCACGCGAACTCAAAACGCTTATCTGGTTTACGATATCATCGTATGTGTAACTGAATCCGGCCATCATCGAAACCTTTCCGGAAGCAAAAGCATCAACCTCTTTTTGCGTATCATCGTCGGCCGAATATTCATTCCATGTGTAATTTTTCTGCTTCGGATCGGCAAAACTTTTATAAAAATTAAGCGCATCCAAAGCCGGATAAGTGGCCGTGGAAGCCGTTCCATACTGCCCCGCAAAAGTCGCTTCCGAAATATTATCGTTATAAAATTTCACACCATACTGCAAAAAGAGCAGATACAAAATATCCACACCTCTCGAAATATTATCCGCACGTCCCATCGCGATTCCGGAAACCTCAAATCTCGAAAAACTGCTATTGGTCTTGGTCAGCTGCACCACGTCATCCTTGATTCCCTCCCAAGTGGACGACGGCTGTCCGCGTGTCGGAATCCGATCTTCAAACTGCGCTTTATTGTAATACAAAGCCAAAGTATCCACTGTCATCGGCACACCATAAACCTGTTCATCCCCATTTGCATCCGGCCTCACCAAATCCTTGTATGCCGTATCCACAAAAACTTTCGCGAAATCATCCGGCCCGCCAAGAGTCGCCGGCATCGGAGCAATTTTTCGATAATTGGAAGCAAACCATGTATTCTGCATTGAAAAAATATCCGGCCCCTCGCCTTCCGCCATTTCATTCAAAATCTGATTTTGATATTCGTTAAAATCGGAAAACTTTTTGTAATGAATTTTAAGTCCCGGATGATCGGCCTCATACTGCTGAATCGCCGGCGCCAAAACTTCTTCATCATCAAAAACCTTATAGTAAGTCAGTTCCACACCGGAATAATCTTTCTTTGCCGGCTCGTTTTCTTTTTTCCTACAAGCGGTCAAACCAAACACAAGCGCAACAAGCAGCAAAGAAGCTAAAATTTTCCGCAAATTTTTCATAAAGAATGAGTCTTTATCTTTTTAATCCAGAAACGGCTCAATTGCAAGATCAGCGACCGCAACTTCCGTTGCACCCGTCACTATGATCGCCACCGCACTCACCGGCTTTTTCACAACCGCCGACAGTCGCGAAAAAGGGCGCGTTCAGTCGAACAACGTCCTTTTTTCCGCATTCCAGACAGCAAATCTTCTTTTCGTCAGCAACCCTTCCAATCATAAGTTCGGCCACCGAGAAGCAGTCTCTGCATTTATACTGGAATATTGGCATCTTTTGGAATTAAAAATCACCGCTGATTATAGCGTGTTCTTAATTCTTACTCAACCACTTCCACCTCCGGCTCGGCGTTTTCGAGAGCGGAGATGTCCAGCTCCGGTTTCCCGGCCTTGGCCTTTTTCCAGGTCAGGATGTTCACATCGTCGGCCAAAATCTCGGTCCGGTAATGCCGGTTGCCGGATTTGTCCTCGAAGGAGTGATTGACCAGCCTTCCGCCGAGAAACACGGCGCTACCTTTGGCCAGATAATCACTACATACCTCGGCCAGCCGCCCGAAAGCGACCACCCGGTGAAAATCCACAACCTCTTTTTTTTCACCGCCTTCCGCTTTTATGAAGCGGTTGACGGCCACCGGAAAAGACGAAACCGGTGCCCCGTTTTTGGTCTGACGCACCTCTACATCGGTGGCCAGATGTCCGATCACATACACGTTTGTTAGACTGCGCATATTTGATGGGTTAAAGAATATTACCTATGTTGTATCAAACACTTCTTAAAAAAGTTTAAAATTTTTCTTAAATTTTTCTAAAGAGATTTTTTATGCTAAAATCAAGTTAGGTTGACGATCCTATCGCCCTTAAAAAAAGCCCTCCAAAACTTGGAGGGCTTTTTGCTGCTGGTGGACCTAAGGGGAGTCGAACCCCTAACGGAAGGTTGACAATCCTACCGGCCTAACCGTAGGTAGGCCCAAATTCAACAGCAACATCACATATAGCAAACACTTCTTAAATTTTCTTAAAGTTTTTCTAAAGAAGGGTTTTGGGGTAGAATAAGAGAGAAAAATACGATAGCAGATAAGTTATCTGACGCTAATAAAGTCTAAATAAACAAATTGATGTCAAAGAATCTTCAAACAGCAATATTTATTGACGGAGACTGGCTTTATGCGGCCACAAAACGAATTAACAAAAAAATAAATTTTGCAACGTTTTTTAATATCCTCACAAAGAGGTTTGGCACAAATAGTAAAATTCACTTTTATGGCGCTATTAACTCGAGCGATCGTAAACAAATAAAATTTTACAACTCGTTAAAAAAGATCGGATATATCGTACATTTGAAAGAGCTCATAAAAAGAAACGGAGTTTTTATTTCCAAAGGGCTAGAGATTCAATTAGCAGTAGATGTCATGCAGGGTTTACTTTCACACAAAGAAATGACACTAATTTCTGGCGATGGAGACTTTGCCCCGTTAATTGATAAAATTATAGAAAAAAACATCACAGTATCTATTATTGGTTTACCATTCACCATCGGACACCACCTGAGAAGAAACAAGAAAGTGATTTTTCTAAACTTGGAAGGAGTAATAGATGGGCAAAAAAACATTAAAGAGCTATCAATTTCCAGAAAAAAACAAATAGCGAAACTCTATGCGCCAACAAGCATATACATAGAGAAAGGAGATCAAATTGAATCTTATCTCCGCATAAAACAGTTAATGGAATCAGCTAAAAAAACCGTTACATTAGTTGACAAATACATGGACACACAAATTCTTGATATAATCAAACTTCTCAAACCAGCAATCAATATTACGCTGGTTACATACAAAACTGGTTCAAGTGATTTTGATAAACAAATAGAAAAATTGAGAGAGAAAGGATATACAGTCAATATGTACAAAACAAAAATATTTCACGACAGATTTATTGGTATAGATAACGACTGGTGGCATAGTGGGCACTCTTTTAAAGATTTGGGTAGCGCAGATTCCATGTTAAATAAAATAACCGAAAAAAATAGTTTAAATAAACTTAAGGTTAGAATCATAAGAGCAACTAATAATTCATAATCTAGCTACCACATGTTCACCGGCATAATCACGGAAATTGGCAAAATCTCAAGCATTCAAACCGCTAAAAACAGTCGTACTTTCACCGTTTCCGCAAAAACCACTCTCAAACGCAAAAAAATCGGCCAGTCCATCAGCGTAAACGGGGCCTGCGTCAGCATCTCCAAACTTACCAAAACCTCATTCTCGTTTACAGCTGTCCCCGAAACTCTCAATAAAACCACATTCAAAACTCTCGAAATAAACGACACCGTCAATCTCGAATCCGCGCTCTCTCTAGGCCAAAGCATCGACGGCCACTTTCTGCTCGGCCACATCGACTGCACGGGCACAGTTTTATCCACATCTCCTAAACTCACGATCTCTTTTCCTGCATCCATTCGTCCATACCTTTCGCTAAAAGGCAGTGTCGCCATAAACGGCGTCAGCTTGACTATTTCCGCGCTTTCAAAGAACTCATTTTCAGTAGACCTCATCCCACTCACTCTCCAAAAAACTACCCTTTCAAAATTGCGAAAAAAGGATAAAGTGAATCTGGAAATCGATTTAATCGCGCGTTACTTAAAAACTTTGCTGGATGCAAAACGCTAAATCAAAAATACCGAAAATTGACGGTTCCCGCCTCAAGATCGCCATTGTCCTACCGTATTTCAATGAAAACTACGGCAAAAAGCTTCTCAAATCCACCTTGCAGGAACTCGAAAAAAACAAGGTCTCCCGAATCAAAATTTTCCGCGTCGCGGGCGCCTTGGAATTGCCTTTTGCCTGCCAAAAACTGGCTCTCTCACGCAAATACAACGGCATCATCGCCCTCGGCACGATCATCCGCGGTGGCACATCCCACTATGAATATGTATGCGAACAAACATTTTCCGGCCTGATGCGTGTCCAACTCGACACTAAAATCCCGATCGCATTCGGCGTTCTCACCTGTGAAAATTATGAACAGGTCGTCGAGCGTCTGAACAAAGGAGCGGAAGCTGCCAAAGCAATTTTAATTCAAACCACCCTATGAAAATTAAAACGCTTCACGACATTCCTGAACTCAAGGGAAAACGAGTCCTCCTCCGTGTCGATTTCAATGTTCCCATCAAAGATGGAAAAATCACGGATTCCACCCGCATTCGCGAAGCTCTGCCAACCATCAAATATCTGCAGGAAAAAGGCGCAAAGATCATTCTCATGACTCACCTCGGCCGTCCCGACGGCAAAGTCGTCGAAAATCTACGTCTCAACCTCGTCAAGGAAGAATTTGAAAAACTTCTAGGCAAATCTGTCAAAAAATCCAACGAAATTTTCGCTGACACGAGTGAAATAAAAGACGGCGAAATCCTCATGCTGGAAAATATCCGCTTCAACATTGGCGAAGAAAAATGCGACACTGAATTCACAAAAAAATTAGCTTCTCTCGGTGAAATTTTCGTAAATGACGCCTTTGGCACAGCCCATCGCCGCCACGCTTCGACAGCAGGACTCGCCGACTTTCTCCCTGCCTACGGCGGCTTCCTGATCGAAAAAGAAATGGCCGCCCTCTCCCCCATCGTCCACAGCGAACCGGCCAGACCTTTCACTATGATTTTTGGCGGCGCCAAAATCGACACCAAAATCGGTGTCATCAAAAACTTCATCGAAAAAGCCGACTACTTTTTGATCGGTGGCGCCATCGCCAACACTTTTTTGAAAGCTGCCGGATACAACGTCGGAAAATCGCTCGTTGAAAACGAAAAACTGGATCTCGCCCGTGAGATTATGTTGGAATGCGAGCAGAAGAAAACAACTATTATTCTTCCCAAAGATTCCGTCGTCGCCGACGAAATTTCCGAAACAGCTCAAACAACAAACATCTCCGTCCAAGACATCGAAGGTGACATGAACATCCTCGACATCGGCCACCTCACCTCCAAAAGATTTTGCGAAATAATCAAGGAGTCTCAAACCGTGATCTGGAACGGCCCCCTCGGCCTCTCGGAATACAAACCTTTCCAGAATGGCTCCCGCACCGTCGCCAACTGTCTAGCCACACACAAATGCGTCTCCATCATCGGTGGCGGCGACACCGCCGACATGATCAAAAGATTTGGCCTCGCCGAAGACAAATTCACTCACATTTCCACCGGCGGCGGAGCCTGCATCGAGTTTTTGGAAGGCAAAGAACTCCCGGGAATCGCAATTCTCAAGAAATGACATCCGGATTCTTCACGGCAGCATTCTTAAGAGTCTCGGCAACCAGACCGACTAATCTCGACACCATTTCAACATCTTTAGTGAGAACATCGTCGATTTTGATGTCTCCGGATTCAGAATCAATCTCTATCACTAGAGAATCAGCATCGCGATTTTTACGATCTCTTTGAACAATTTTCAATACAACCTTTCCACCTTTCAATTCGAAACTAACAATTTCGACGCTCCTAATACTTTTCATCCTCGCAAATTTCTTCGTCAGCTTGGTATCTGGAGTTAAACATGGAACATCACAGAAAGAATCATCTGGATCAACAAGTGCTACATCAGGTAAACCCATAGTCTTATATTCACGCAGTCTTTCGAGAATTTCTGCCAATGAATCCGCCATCTCCGGATAACGCTCACAAATTGATTTAAAAGCCGCAATCTGACCATCAGAAAACAATACACCATTGTCAATCGCCACCTGAAGAAGCCGATCTCTGAAACCAGTTACCATATCCCTCACAAGCCCACTGCTGGTTTTTCTATCCAATTTATTTTCTGCCACGGAGGCACCAAAATCCCTCAAGATTTCAGCCCTATCACCAACTCTAAGTCTTAAAGTTTCCTGCACACCATCCCAAAATCTTGTACGTAGCTCTATAAACTTTCCCACAAAACCACCATCTTCAGCTGGATCAGGCTTGCAACCAAAGCTTAGTGCATGCTTAGAGCGACTCTTCCCGACACAATCACGTAGTCCACGCGCTCTTTGTCTGTGCCCTGGCAACGGGCTCCATTTTTGAACATTCAATGCGGCGACTGACATTATCTGATATATCGTTCCAATCACCATTAACTCCCGCATACAAGCATCATTCGGTGAAACTGCACCGGCAAGATCCTTATAACTCGGATCAATATCATGTGGATGAAGAAAAGAAGTCATAGATTTAAAATAAGAGCCAATCCTCTCATACCCCAAATATAAAATCAATATCAATTGCAGCTAGCCACGCAATCTATCTCCACCTTCGCCCCTTTAGGTAAACCCGCCACCGCCACTGTCGCTCTGGCCGGTTTCACCTCTCCCGTGAAATAACTGCCATAAACCTCATTTACAGCCGCAAAATCGTTGATATCCGTCAGATAGATCGTCGTTTTCACTACGCGTTCCAAACCGCTTCCGGCAGCCTCCAAAACAGCCTTTAAGTTTTCCAAAACCTGCTTGCACTGCGTCGCCGTATCCCCTTCCGGTGAAATCTGCCCGCTGCAAAACACAAACCCGCCTTCTTTTACGGCCTGCGAATAGGGCCCGAGCGCTTTCGGCGCTTTTTCAGTTTCAATTTTAATCATCGTCATTTTGATTATCTTTTTTATTTTCACTCCAGCGTTTGATTTTGTCGGTAATTTCCGTCACTTTTCGCCCATACCTTTCACGCGAAACCCGCTGCACTTTTCCGATCAGCTCATCCTCCATGTTCACCGCCGGACTGGGCAAGGTGCTCATGGAAAAAGTTTTTGAAGGCATCCCCTCAATCAGTAACCTCATGTAAGCCGTATATTTACTCAAAGAAACCAGATCATTTGGCAGGACTTCCTCCGCGAACTGCTGCGACAAATACTCCGCATCATCAAAACCCACCTGAAAAGCCATCACTGTTCCCACATTACCAAAAACCGCGTCCCTGACCTCATCCGGCATCTGGGCAATGTATTGGTTTGCCATCGTCAAATTCAGTTTGTATTTTCTCGCCTCCGACAAAATCGTACCAAAAGATTCTGTGGCGAAATTTTGGAATTCATCCACATACAAATAAAAATCTTTGCGTTCTTTTTCAGGAATATTCGCGCGGCTCATCGCGTCCAGCTGAAACTTGGTTATGAACATCGAGCCCAGCAGAGCGGAATTATCCTCACCGATTTTCCCCTTGGAAAGATTTACAATCACGATCTTGCCCTTGTCCATAAAGAACCTTAGATCAATCGAGCTTTTTGGCTGCCCTACAATGTTTCTGATCGTCGGACTGGAGAGAAATTGCCCCACTTTATTTTGGATCGGCGACACCGCCTCCACTCTGATCCTCTCCTGCATCTTGGCGAATTCGTCATTCCAAAAACTTTTCACCACCGGATCCTCCACTTTTCGCACCACTCTTTTTCGGAATTCTTCATCACTAAGCATCCTCAAAATCCCCAGCATCGAAGTCCCCGGATATTCCAACAAAGCCAAAATCGTATTTCGCAAAATATGTTCCAAGCGCGGCCCCCAACTCACCTCGCCATAAATTTTCTTAAAAATTCCGATCAGTCCGCTACAAACTATCGAACGCAAAGCCGGATCCACATTTTCCAGCATATTGAAAGCCACAGCGTATTCCTGATCCGATGGATCGATCAAAACCACATCATTGACCCGATTTTTTGGAATAAATTTCAGCACGTTATCTGCCAAATCTCCGTGCGGATCGATCACACCAACACCTTTTCCGGAAACGATGTCCGAATAAATCATATTCTCAAGTAAAGTGGATTTACCCATACCGGTTTTACCTATGATGTAGACATGACGTCTGCGATCCCCAGGTTTAATCCCGAAAATCTGTTCCGAACCGCGAAAATTGCTGCGTCCCAAAATTGTATTTGGCACACCATCGGTTTCTTCAAAAGGCAGATCATTCGGCGGTTCAAGTTTCTTGCTGGAAACCCAGTAAATTGTCGGTGTTTTCACTGTCAAAGTCGGCATATGATAAATCGTCGCCAACTCCTCATTGTTCAGCACCAAAGCATTTCGAAGCACACGCCCGTGATAAGCCTCTACGATTTCCTTCCCGTGCCCAAATTCACCAATCAAAAAATTATTTAAATGCGGCAGATTAAACTGTTTGAATGAGCCCACGATTTCCCGCACTTTCGTGCGCGCCTTCTCCACATTTTTATTTTTCGGCACATACACGATTCGAATATTCACCTCATAAAGAAGCTTTACGACTTTATCGATCGCCGCGTCAATCGCTGACTCCCGTTCATGAAGACGGGAAGTAATGTCCTCAACATCATCACCGGACATTGATTCGGTCATGCCACTCAAAGTCGCGCGCACTCCCGCCATCACAAAAAGTCCCTGCAGCCAAAAGATAAAATAAATCGGGAAAAATACCACCTTCGGCCACACCTTTCTGGTCACAAAAGCCTTTGCGTAAGCCTTTTTCAGCGCATCAATATTCCAAAAGACCCCCTTGCTCAAAATCTTCACACATTTAGTGAAAGTTATTCTCCATTTATCTTCCATCGGCTTGACCACGATCTGAATCCAAGCCTGATCCTCACTGTTATCAAATTTCACCAGCGAAGAAGTAATACCGGAAAGCGGATCCACCGCCACCCGCGTCAATTTATCCTCAAACTGGGCGTAGCGCTTTATAGGAAAAACATCGGCGTCGCTAAATTTAAGTTCCGTACCAATTGCATTGCCGGCATATTTCACATTTATCGAATAATCCGGACAATCAGTGATTTCCACATCCGCGTAATGCGCATAAATCTGCCCCTCCACAAGCGCGCGGAACTTCTCGGGAAAAGCGACATAAAACTTGATCACCTTGCTGACACTGGCGATTTCAAAACTGATCTGACTCGTCGAATAGCCTTTCAGCTTTTGCCAAAGCGAAAATTCATTTTCAATCCCGTGCAAAGTCGCAAAAATATTTTCAGCCACAATCGGCCCGCTTTCATTTTCTTTGGCCACCCTCACCTGCACCACCGTATATTTTTCCTGCAACCTCCGTCTGGCCTGCTGGATTCTGATCACAAGAGAAAGAAAAATTCCGACCGTCAGAGCTCCCAAAATCAAAATTCCAAGATAGATCAAAACTGTTTCCATGGCTAGGATTATACCTTAATTATCCAAAGTATCAAAGAATCGCTGCAGAATAATCTGCGCCGAAATCGCATCCTTAAGTCCCCTCTCCTTCAAAGGGGATTTTCCTGTTTCCTTCATCAGTGTTTCAGCCTCAAAAGTGCTAAGCCTCTCATCGAACATTTCCACTTCGATTCCCAAGTTTTTTTTCAACAGTCCGGCAAAATCCTGCACCTCTTTTAGAATTTTATTCTCGCTTTGTTGCGCCTCCATAGCCAAAGGCAGACCGATCAAAATAAAATCGATATTCTCATTTTTTACAATTTTCCCAATCTCTTCAATCAAAAAACTACGATTTTTATTCAAAATCATCCCTTTCGGAAAAGCCATCCGGTTGACTGTGTCGCCACCGGCCGTCCCGACTCGTTTCTTTCCGTAATCCAAAGCTAAAACCCGTTTTTTTTTCATATTGGAATTAGGCCGCCGCTTTCACCTCAACTTTCACGGTTTCCTCCATATCCTTGCCCAAATGCACAAGCACATCATATTTTCCTGTCTCTTTGAAATGGGCCATCTTCAAAAATTCGCGTTCCAGACGGACCTTGGCTTTCTTTTCGATCGCGTCGATCACATCGTTTTCAGTCACTGAAGCGAACAAACGGCCTTTTTCGCTGGCCTTGGCCTTGATCGAAACCTTAAGTCCCTTCAATTTCTCCAGTACTTCCTTGGCATTCTCCAAAACCTGCTGGGCCTTCATCACACGCTTTTCCTTGCGCAGTTCGGACAATTTTAGCAAAGCCGGCGTAGCGGCGTCAGCCAAATCTCTGGGCGACAAAAAATTGCGGAAAAATCCATCTCTTACTTTGACTACATCCCCCCTGTAACCAACCTTTGGCACATCAGTTCTTAGCACTACCTTCATATTTTTTCGTTAAAATTAAGCCATCAATAAATAGCCCAGCCCGCCCAAAAAGTAAAGGGAATTTTTGGATTTTCAGGCTATTCCTCAAATTTCCAGCCACCGATTCCGGCAAAACGATCGCTTGGAAAAACCACATTATCAATCGAAATTCCGCTCACTTTGCCGTCCGTTGCGTAGAAATAAACCGGCCTGTACAAAAAAATCGCCGGAATATCGGTTTTGATCTTTTCCGCCAGCTCCTTTAGCTCATCGGCACGTCTCTCCGGATCAAAAGTCGACCTCAAATCCTCTATCAGGCTGTCCACCTGAAAAGTCTTGTAATTGGAAAAATTTTGCCCCAAAGGCGTCGATTGCGTGGAATGCCAGTAGGAATATGTATCGAGGTTATAACCGAGATTTTGACCTACAAAAAGCAGGTCATACTGCCGGGCCATCACCCTCTCCTTGAAAATCTTTTCCGGCAAAAATTCCACCACCACGTTAAATCCGACTTTTTCCCATGAATCGACCAAAAATCCAATTACTTGAGTGATCTCGGCATATTGCCCGCTGCCTTCATCATAAGCCCGTGCAATCAGATTCAATTCCAAAGCCTTCCCCTCTTTGTCATAACGAATCCCCTCCTTATTCACATCTTCCGGATGGTAATTGAAACCGGCGTCTTTCAGCGCGCCCTGCGCCTGCTCTACGCTCGGCTGATAAATCCAGTCCTTCTGCTCCAATTCCAACAAAGGAGTGTCCACGGCAATTTCATCATCCAATCCCGCGATCAAAGCCTGCTTGTCCACAGCTTTTTGCAGCGCAAGACGTACATTATCGATCTGCAACAGATCGCTGTCCATATTCAAAAATACAGCCGTATATTGCGGCAGTTTATAGGAAATCAGCTCAAATCTCTTTTCGTTTTGGAAATCCAGATCATATTTACCGGTCACCTTTGGCACACCGTTTACCGCGCTCATTTCATCCACCAGCTGGTCCATGCTCGGATAAATGATAAAACGCATATACTCAATGTCAGATGGAGTTCCATAGTAATTCGGATTTCGTGCCACGATAATCTGGCTCCGTCCGCCTGAAAAAGTTTCCACAGGTTCATCAACCATATACGGTCCCGAACCAATCGGTAGCTTGTTAAATGAATCCTGCAACAACTCACCAGGCAACACCTTTTTAAGAATATGCTGCGGCAAAATTCCCGTCATCATATTGCTGATAAAAAAGATATTCGGTTTTTCCAGAGTAAAACGGATAGTTTTCTCGTCAACTTTTTCCATTTTCACACCGGCAAAATTGGTTTTCAAAATTTCATTGGAAAAAGCCGGATCCAAAATTACGTCATGGAAAGTAAAATAGACATCGTCAATCGTGAGCGGCTTACCGTCACTCCACTTCAACCCGCTACGCAAAACGAAAGTATAGACGGTCTTATCTTCGTTGATCGTCAAAGTGGCCATATCGTCCACCACGGCCTTCTTTGCCGGATCATATTTCATCAAACCGGAAAAAACCAAACTGGAAACCTCGCGATCTGCCTCATTATAATCCACAAAAAGCGGATTGATATTTTGAATGCCGGTCTTGGAAATAATCCCTTCGGTATAGATATGTGACTTACCAAAGCCAAAAAAGCCATACGGAAAAATAATCATTTTGACCAGCATCAGCGCGATCACCGCCACCGCCGCGATCGAGAACATCGCATCCCAATAACCGTAGGACTTGAAAACTCCGACAAGAAATTTAAAAAATCTCATGGCTTGCTATTTGACGAAGAGAAAAGCGAGTGCGTTTGCCACAAACAAAATCGCCAAAAAGACAGTGGCGATTTCCAAAACTTTTTCCGCTCCACGTTTGCTCACATAAAAGCCTCCTTTGCCTCCAAAAGCCGAAGACAGACCGGAACCGCGTTGCTGACTCAAGATCACCAGCGCAAGTAAAATTGCCAGCGCAATCTGTAAAATTTCCAGAATAAGTTTCATATTATTATTTAAGAATTAAACCGACCAACCAGTTGATCAGACCAAACACAAGAGACCCTATAACATAACTGCCGAAAGTTGGAAAGCTGATCGCCAAATCCTGAAACTGGGCAACCTGCAAAAAATAGCTCAAAAACCAAAGCATCAAGGCATTTATCACGATCAAAAAAAGCCCGCCGGTCAGAAAAATCAACGGTAGCGAAAGAATCTTTATAACCGGCTTGATAAAAACATTTGCCGCACCGAGAACCACGCCTCCAACCAGAAAAAACTTCACACCTCCGCTGACCAACACCTCCGGCGTCACCACGGTCAGACTGTAAAGCGCCAGCGCGTTCACAGCAATCCCGAAAATGATTTTGAGAATCAAGGACATGAGTAATTTTTAACGGAAAAAATATAGCTCTAAACCTTTTTCACTGCAACCTTAACCTTCAACTTTTCGATCTCCATATCTTTTTCGCTATCCCATTCCAAATCACCGCTCTGTTCCAATTCATCAGCCAGAGTTTCTTTTTTGATATAATCGGCAAATTCCGTTACGGCGACGGCCACTTCTTTGTCGGCATCCACCAAAACAACAATCCTGTCATCCACCTGAAAATCAGCCTCTTTTCGAAGATCCTGAATCGCTCTGACAATTTCACGGGCATATCCCTCGCGCTTTAACTCCTCCGTAATTTGTGTATCCAAAGCCACGACCACACCCTGCTCCCCTTCCACATCAAATCCCTCCTTACCCCTAAAACCGATCTCCACTTCATCCGGCTCCAGCACAAAAGGCCCGACTTTCACTTTACCATCTTTGTCCATTTTAAATTCTCCGGCCTTAATTTTCTTTATAATATCCTGCACATCCTTGCCATATTTTGGTCCAAGAACCTTCGCGTTTGGAATCACGGTTTGCTCCATGATCTCTCCGGCCTCGTCGATAAATTCCAACTCCTTGATGTTCAATTCCTCCAAAATCACTTCCTTTTGCGTCGCGATCACATTTTTATTCATTCCCTTCGGAAGGGCTACCTGTAGACCACTTAACGGCTGACGCACCTTGATTTTCGCCTTTGAACGGGCGCTGTGTCCCAGATTTACAATCAGTCTCACCAGACGGATTTCCTGATTCAATTCTTCATCAATCATATTCCCGTTCGCCTTTGGCCAGTCAGCCAGATGCACGGACTCTTCTCCAGTCAGGTTTTGATAAATTTCGTCCGCCAAATATGGCATAAACGGCGCCAGCGCCTTGGAAAATTCCACCAGCACCATATACAAAGTCTGATAAGCCTCCTTTTTGTCACCGTCATTTTCGCTCTTCCAAAACCTCCTCCGACTTCGACGCACATACCAGTTAGATAAATTGTCCAAAAAATCCTGCATCGGCCGCGCGGCCTTCGGCAGGTTATAGTCATTCATCTGTTCGGTCATTTCCTTGATAAGCGCATTCAGCTCGGACAAAATCCACTTATCCAATTTGTTTTTTGGAACAAATTCTTCCAAACTTTTCGGCTTTTTCCACTTATCAATATTCGCGTAAGTCACAAAAAAACTATAAGTGTTCCATAAAGTCAGCGTGAATTTTTTCACAACTTCATCCACATAAGCCTCCGAAAATCTCACGTCGTCGGCCAGCGCCGCCGGTGAACCGAGTAAAAAATATCTCATACTGTCCACGCCCATCGTCGAAAAAATCACATTTGGATCCGGATAATTTTTCTTGCGCTTTGAAAGTTTTTCACCGTCCGCCGCCAGCATAATTCCGTTCACGATCACATTGCTGAACGCCGGCTTGTCAAACAAAATCGTGGCCAAAACATGCAAAGTATAAAACCATCCGCGCGTCTGATCCAAGCCCTCGGCGATAAAATTGGCCGGGAAATTTTCCTCAAACTCTTTCTTGTTTTCGAATGGATAATGCAATTGCGCATAAGGCATCGCGCCGCTCTCAAACCAGCAGTCCAAAACATCCGAAATCCTCGCCATCGGCTTGCCGCATTTTTCACACTTGAAAGTGATTTCATCGATATAAGGTTTGTGCAAATCCAGCTCCTTGCCGCGCATCGGCAACTTGCCTCCGCTCAATTTTTTTAATTCTTCCACCGACCCGATACAGATCTGTTCGCCACAGCTGCATTCCCAGACCGGTATCGCGCAGCCCCAGAAACGGTTTCTGGAAATCGCCCAATCCCGCGCTCCATCAAGCCATTTTCCGAAACGCCCCTCCTGGATATGCTCCGGCTGCCAGTGAATTTTTTTGTTGTTGGCCAGCATAGCCTCTTTGATTTTCGTCACCTCGATAAACAAGGATCTTGTCGAATAGTTCAGTAGCGGACTGTCACATCTCCAGCAGTGCGGATAACTGTGTCGGTAATTTTGCTTGGAAAAAAGCAAACCCTTCTCGCTCAAATAAATCGCCACATTCAAATCCTGTCCTTTCACAAATTTCCCAGCAAAATCTTTCACCTCCTCTTTAAAGGTCCCATCCATATTTACGTGTTGAATCAGAGCCAAACCCTTTTCCACGCCCAGCCCGTAGTCGTCCTCGCCAAACATCGGCGCGATATGCACGATGCCGGTCCCGTCTTCCGTGGTCACAAAATCCGCCAGCTGAATCGTATAAAGTTTGCCATCTGTTTTTCCATTCAAATAATAATCAAAAAGTGGCTCGTATTCTTTTCCCTCAAGTTTTTTTGGATCAACTTTTTCGATCACCGCATATTTATTTTCTCCAAAAATTTTGTCGGCCAAAGCCTCGGCCACTATATAATTCTCCTCTCTCCCTTCACTGTCCTTCGCCTTCACTTTCACATATTTGATTTGTTTCCCGAAAGCCAAAGCCACATTTCCAGGAAGAGTCCACGGAGTAGTAGTCCAAGCCAAAATATAAGCATCATCACCTTTCAGTTTGAACTTCGCCGTCACCGACAAATCCGTGATGTCCTTGTACCCCTGCGACACCTCAAAATTTGAAAGCGGGGTCTCGCAACGCGGACAAATATGCATCGACTTGAAACCAGAATAAACCATCTTTTTGTCCCAAATCTGCTTAAAAACCCACCAGATCGATTCCATGTAGTTGTTGTCCAGCGTCGCGTAACTATGACCAAAATCCACCCAACGCGCGATTCGCTTCAAAGTGGACTCCCATTCCTTTGCATAACGGAAAACCGACTCGCGACACTTGTTGTTGAAATTTTCCACGCCATAATCCACGATGTCTTTTCGCCCGCTTAGCTTCAGCTCCTTTTCGATCTCATACTCCACCGGCAACCCGTGACAATCCCAACCGTTCGTGCGGGGCACATACCGTCCCCGCATCGTCCAGTAGCGCGTCACAGCGTCTTTCAGCACATTCGGCAGAATATGCCCGTAATGCGGCAATCCGTTCGCAAACGGAGGCCCGTCAAAAAACACATATTTCTCTTTTTTTTCGCGCTGCTTCACAGACTTCTCAAAAATCTTGTTTTTTTCCCAATAAGCCATCATCTCTTCCTCCATCTTTGGAAAGGCCTGTTTTGGATCGACTCTTTTAAACATACGCGCCACAGTTTAGCGAACCGGCCCAAATTTGACAATCTCCACACAAAAGACAATGATTAAAAAAACACCTAAATTTTCTTTTGACCTCTCATTCTCCTGGAATTGAAGGCTCTCTAGAAACACTTTTTCCGACATTGTCGCCGGAAGCTTTGGCTTTGCTCGTGGAAATAATTGATGCACAAGACTCAACACGTCGCGGAACATTAACCATCGTCGCCGGCACCAGAGGCCCTCTTGATCGTCCCGAAACTATTCACAAACCAAACGGCAGCATCCAGCACGATCTATCAAGCATGGCCCAAACATCCCCAAAAAACGGCCACGAGGAATATCTCTTGGAAGTTACAACTCATCAAGAATTTGCCGCACTCTTCAAAAGAGCCTTCGGTATTTCATTCAAAACATCACCTTTTTCCGCGCTCCCAATCGATCACATAAGTGGACCCTTTGGCTTCACAAAAGCCACCGGAAACATCAAACCAACCAACAATCCAGACCTCATCATCGCTCGCCTGCGAGAAATCCATCGCCTCATCATGCATTGACAGACCAAGAGCCCACAGTATAGAATCAGCAACCAAAAACAATTTTTATGGCTGAAGCAGAAGGAAATCTACGGGCGACCAGAACGATGGACAAAATTGCGGGAACCTTCCCTCAAGTTTTTGATCTGATCAATCAACTTACTAAACTTTTGGCGGAATCATCGGACGACCCAAAAGTCTTGGAACTGGCTTCGGTATCATTGCCACCTACACTTTTCGATGATCTCCGCATTTCAACACTCCAAATGAAAGCCAATGCTGTCATTCGGCGTGTTTTTGACATTCAACCCGATGGGGAGAGAATTATCGAAAATAAAACAACAACATTTACATCATTTTTTATGTCAACGCTCGAAGCCATAAAAAAATGGGGAGCACATGAATGTAACACCGCAGACAATTTTGATCGTAAAACTTCAGCCGAAAAAATGGCTTTTGCACTTCAAAAAGCCATTGATCAGATAAAAGCTTACAAGGCCTCATCCGCATCCCGTCCCGCAAGTCCCGCACCCGCCGCTTGAACAACTCCCTCCTTCGCCCAGATCCATTTTCAAGCTATAACTCTCCACAAGTTTTTCAGCCATTCCCGTGTATTTTTCCGGCGTCAGCTCCAGTAACCGCTTTTTGTCCGCGGCCGGAATC
>JBAZZM010000013.1:0-15365 GCA_041658805.1 Candidatus Altimarinota bacterium
CCAGTATGGAGACGATGATTGTGCCGGCAAATAGCCAGTGGTGCTTGGCCAGATTCAATTTCATTTTGTTTTTGTTTTCTATATCGTATGATTATATCAAATTTGACGCTAAAAATCAACGATGCCCGTCTCCAAAAGTGAAAAGGAAACCCACCGCCACGCCAAAAAAGTCGCCGCCTCATTAAAAAAAGGCGGAATCCTTTGCCTATATGGGGAATTGGGCTCCGGCAAGACAACTTTTGTCAAAGGTCTGGCCTCCGCCCTCGGTCTCGACAACTTCATTATCAAGAGCCCCACATATACATATATCCGCCATTACCCACTCAAAAACCAAAATTTTTACCATATCGACCTCTACCGCCTCGAGGAAATCGACCAGCTCCTCGCCTGCGAGCTCGAGGAATTGCTCGAAAACCCAAAAAATATTTTGGTTATCGAATGGGCTGACCGCCTCAAAAAAGCTCTGCCTCAAAAACGAACCGATATTTTTTTAGAATATGTCGATGACCATTCCCGTAAAATCACTATACAGAAAATTTCACGTTCCTAAACATGTGATCGCTCACATGAAAATGGTGGCCAAAGTTGCTAAATCGCTTTGCCAAGCCCTAAATGCCCGTGGCCACAAAGTTGACACCAAGCTTGTAGTCAACGCCGCACAGATCCACGACGCTCTACGCGTTTGCGATTTTCAAAATTTAAATCTCAAGTATTTCCAGCAACGCGTCACCGCAAAGGACATGAAAATCTGGGAAAGAATTCGCGCCAAATATGGTAAAATCGGACACACCAAAGCCCTCACCAAAATCCTCAAAAAAGACGGCTATCCTGACCTCGCCCGCCTTGTCTCCAAACACGGATTTCACTCTGTCTCCAGCCTCAAAACTCTCGACGAAAAAATCCTCTTTTACGCCGACAAACGCGCCGAAGGCGACCGACTCGTCACCTTAAAAACCCGCTTTTCCAACGGCAACAAAAAACATGGCCACGCACACAAGCCTCCGACTGCCATTCTAAAAATTCAAAAGAAAATCTACCAACTAGAAGCTGAACTTAAAAAATTGCTTGGAGGAAAACTGCCTTTGTCGCCCTAAGGGTGATCTCGCCTTGACATGGGGGGACATAGAGCTATAATTTAAACAACCATAAACAATTAATCAATAAAACACACCAATATGGACAGAAGACAAAATGAAGTACCGCTGACTCCGAGAGAAGTAGCCGAAAAAACATTAGGCAGGATGAGACCATGCGATGACAAGGCCGCAGTGGTTTTGGCTATGGCAGAGCAATTGGGGTTGAACTTAAGTTCTGCTACAACACCGGATACAGATCATGTTGATGATGCCAAGGGTATTCAAGCGAAACCTTCCCCGGAACAAGGGGCGGAGACATGTGCCAGAAAAACCGGCCGCCCGTTATATGGTGCCAACCCCGGTGGTATCCGCGAGTAGAGTGCGTGCAGTCCCGATGCTGATGGTTCGCTGCGCGTCGCGCTAAGGGTCGAAAAAGTTTAGTCTTTGAACTTTTATCTTTTGCTTTTCTTTTGTCCCGCAATATTTTAATATAGCAACAGAGGTGAATAGCAACCCGATGCCCTAAAACAGCCCCCTACTCACTCGCCACCAACGCATTCATCACCTTGGAAGTGGCTCCTTCGATCATCGCCAGAGTCATTTCCCGGTCCTCCGCGATTTCGTTGATTTTACCTCTCGTCATCGGACCGAAAACCCCGGCGCCTGCCGTATTTTCATCGGCGACGATCCCTTGTGATTGCTGAAATTTGTAGATCGCGTGCACCGTCAGATCGTCATAAACACCGCTCGGTTCCACTTTATAATAGTTCAGCTTTTTCAATTCATTCTGCAGTTTGGTCACATTTTCACCGCTGGCACCCCTGTCCATATTTGAAGCAAAAAGCCCGACATTTTGCGTGCTGGCCGCCGTAGCCGTATCCGTGATACCCTCGGCCATCAGCGTCTCCTCTACGAGGTCACAGTCATTTGGAATGGCTTCCTCCTCGGTATAACCGTCCAAAGCGATGTCTTCTACCACGGAATCCGTAATTCCATAAATAGTCACATCCACGGTTCTTTTTCCCCATGAAAGCGCCCTCTTTAAGCCCTTGTCACCATAACCCATCCAAATATCCAAACGGTCGTAGCTTTGGCCCCGGTTTCCGGCAGTCACTATCGCGCCGCCGCGATCATGCACGCCTACTATACCAACTCCCGGGATGTATAGTTTGGTGCCGAAGGCGTAGGTCTTTGGAGCCGCCACCATCCCCGGATAAACCGGCGTTCCGTCCGCCCCATGCACGCCGCCGCCATTTAGGCGGATATCGCTGGAGTAGCTGCCCGTAGCGTAGCGGTATTGGCAGGGTAGTGGGGAATAGTATGCCGAAATGGTGAATGTCTGCGTCTGCACACCTTCGTCCAGCGCATCTGCTATAACCAGATGACCCTGACTTGTCGAAGGCATAAAGACGGCAATAAACATCACGCTCGCCACCAGAGTTGAAAGAGATCTATAAACTACCTTTTTTATATTTGTTTTCATTTTTGTTTGTGTTTTTGATTTTTTCAAATCTTAACAGTATAGCACAAAAAAAGACCCCAATCCTCATAAATACTTGCAAATTATGGAAAATATGGTCTTCTAAATTGCCCCGATTCTGCGCAAAATCTCTCTCTCCACGAACTCTCTGTCGCGGCCGTATTTGAGGCGGGAAAGCTGTTTAAACGCCTCGGCGGCTTCCTTGTCGCCCTGTTCTGTATATGGATTTACCGGAATGATTGTAAATGGTCGGCTCGGCTGGGTATCGATCGAAAGCTTCATCACCGCCTTGTATTTGTCGATATTGATCAGATCCTGCTCGCTGAATACAGGAGCCATTTCCTTGCCCATAAACTCGGCGTCCTGCGCTCCAATCTTGTAGGACATCATCGAACCCACGTTTCCAAACACCGCGCCCTTCAGGTCCGCGCCTTTCTTTGAAGAAGTCCCGCCTTCCTCCAGCTGTGCTAGGTATTGGTGGGCGATCGTCAGACCCATACGGTATTTTCGGGCTTCGGACAGGATCACCTCGATACTCGGGGTCACATAGTTCTGGAATTCATCGATATATAGGAAGAAGTCGGTGCGCTGGTCTTTCGGCAGTTTTTCGCGCTTTAGCGCAGCCATCTGCAGTTTTTGAACGATAATCAAACCAAGCAGTTTGGAATTTATTTCACCGGTCGTTCCCTTTGACAGATTCATCAGCAAAATCTTTTTGCCCTGCATCACTTTGGTGAAATCAAACGCCGACTTGGTCTGACCAATGATGTTTCTCATCATCGTATTGGTCACGAATTGGCCGAACTTGGCCGCGAAGTAGGGGATCATCTCCTGCTTTTCACGGGCGCCGGTCTTTGCCATCTGGTGATCCCAAAACGACGCCACAATCGGATTTGTCACATACTGGCGCTTCAGTCTGGCGAAATCATCATCCGTAAACAGCCTCACTATATCCGTCAAAGCCGCTCCGTTCGGATCGGACATCAGCGTCAGACAGCCGTTTCGGAAATAGTCCTGAATACGCGGCCCGAATACTTCCTCATCAAAGAGCTTGATCATGATATTCATGGCGTCCAGCGCCACCATTTCTTTCTCTTCCCAAGTGTCTCCCTCCAGCAGATTCATGCCCAGAGGGCGCTCCATATCCCCCGGATCAAAATAAATCACATCATCAGCCCTTTCCCGTGGAATAAAAGGCAAAATATCCGCGATCAGCGAGCCGTGCGGATCGATCACGCATATTCCGTCCCCATTCTTTAAATCCTGCCGGATCATCACCTGCAAAATCGAAGATTTACCCGTTCCCGTTTGACCGATCACATAGAAGTGTCGGAACCTGTCCTCGCGCTTCATTCTGATCTCTTTCACATCGCCACGATAAATGTTGTGGCCGAGCAAGATTCCCTCCGTCGGGATATTTGGCGGCGCCGCCGCGATTTTAAAATTTTGCCATGCGATACATGGATATTTGTTAAATCTGATATTCGGCACATGAAAAATGCTCGCTAGTTCATCGGAAGCCAAAATCATCCGTCTGCGTTCCAGCCATTGCCAGCTGCCCCTGCGGAAATTCCGGAAAATAAAATTCGTCACCAGCCGCTTGTTTCCGTGCCAGTGCGTGTATTCCATCTGATTGCTGTTTGCCGTGTTGTATTGCGAAAAACTGCCCCTCATCGAGATCAGATTGTTCATCGCCTCCTGCTTGGTCGGGGCCGAGGACACCAGCCTGATGATCGTCTCAAAACCGGATTTGGAATTTTTCTCTTCCATTGCCTTGACTTCCTCGTCGGTGATCGGAGTAGTGCGCGTGGTTACGCCGTCTTTATCCATATTTTGCAGAGCCTTGTCTCCCGAAACCATCACATTAAACAGCACCGCAAACCAGCTGATCGGATTATACCATTGCACATCATGTCCTTTTTTATTTTGAAAAATTTTGGCCGCTTCCTTGCGCCCCTTCTTTTGCCATCCGTCCTTCAGCGGCCTCACCATCATCTGGATCGCCGCGCCTTCATCGTTCCCGATCTTGGAAAGGGAATTCACCAGTCCGTTCAGCGGATCAGCAGTCATCCGTGGATAGGCCTTGATCGGATGCCAGTAGGGTTTTTTCGTTACTATATAGGCCGAAACCACTTTCGAATGCGGCTTGAAAATATTGTAGTCTTCCACCGCCTCGATATAGGAATCCGGATAGAATGCGGTCAGCTGCTTCTCTACAATCGATTGCAATTTACGGGGACAGACGATGAAAAATCGCACCATTCCGTCGATCACCGCGTATTCAAAAGACAAAAAATCCTGCGCTGTAAACAGGTTGTACCACTCCTTGGTATAGACGCTATAGAGCGAGTCAAAAAACTGCATCATGATGCCGCCAGCGATCTCCTTGAAATCCTTTTGGGTGGAATATTGTTCGCCTTCGACTTCGCGGTCCTCCTTGGACTCCTTTTTTGGCACTCTGATCTCCAAAAAGACCATATTGAATGAACGCTCCAGATTCATCCGAAACCGCACATAAGTCAAAATCGCGGCGACAAGTCCTGCCACGACAAGCACCAGCGCGGAAATGAGGATCCAGTTATTCATTTTTTGTTTTAATTATAGCATTTTACCACAAAAACCACGCTCTGACAACTATCGCTTGTCTTTTAAATCGATTTTCACATGCAATTCCTCCAGCTGTTCAGCAGGCATCACCGACGGTGCTCCAAGCATCAGATCCTTGGCCTTTGAATCTTTTGGAAAAGCTATCACCTCGCGGATATTCGGTTCATCCGCAAAAATCATCACCAGCCGGTCGAGTCCCCACGCGATTCCGGCGTGCGGCGGCGCTCCATACTGAAAAGCCTCAAGCATATGCCCAAATCTGCGCTCGGCGTCCTCTTTGCTGATCTCCAAAATTTCAAACACCTTTGCCTGCACCGCGGAATCATGAATTCTCACCGAGCCTCCGCCGATCTCACTGCCGTTTAAAACTATGTCGTAGCCCAGAGCGGTCGCGCCTTTTGGATTTTCCAAGAACTCTTTTGAATCTTTTGGCGAAGTAAAAGGATGGTGCACTGCGTTTAGTTTCCCACTCTCTTTGTCCACTTCAAACATCGGAAAATCGTGAACCCACGTAAAAGCAAAAAGATTTTCGTCGATCAAAGCCATCTTTTTTCCCACGGCCAAACGTACCGCTCCCAGAGCCGTACAAGCCACCTCAAAACCAGCCGCTACGAAAAAAACGATGTCGCCTTTTTCGGCTCCAACCCTCTCCAAAATCTCATCCATCTCCTCCTTTTTGAAGAATTTCACAATCGGGGATTTCAGCTCATCTTCAATCACCACATATGCCAAACCTTTCGCTCCGTAAATCTTGGCCGCCTCCTCAAATTCATCAGTCTCTTTGCGTGTAAATTTTGCTCCACCATCCACTTTCAAAGCCTTTACCACTCCGCCTGCCTCCACCACGCTCTTAAACACTCCAAAGCCGCAGTCCGCCGCGATATCTGTGATATCCGAAAGTGGCAGATCAAACCTGATATCCGGCTTGTCGCTGCCATACAGATTCATTGTTTCCTCATATGTCAGCACCGGAAACGGCGTCTTCTGAATTTTCTTTTGCGGCGCGAACTTTTTCACAAGTTCAATCAGAAGTTTTTCATTCACGGCCATCACGTCTTCCTCACGCACAAAAGACATCTCCACGTCCAGCTGGGTAAACTCCGGCTGACGGTCACCGCGCTGATCCTCGTCACGGAAACATCGCGCGATCTGAAAATATCTGTCAAAACCGGCCACCATCAGTAGCTGTTTCAGCTGTTGCGGAGATTGCGGCAGCACATAAAAAGTTCCAGGATAAAGCCTCGACGGCACCAGGTATTCACGGCTTCCCTCCGGCGTTCCCTTGATCAAAATCGGAGTCTCCACCTCCAAAAAATTTTCCTTGTCCATGAAATCGCGGATGTATTTGATCACCTTATGTCGTAGCACCAGATTTTTCTTCATTCGCTCCCGACGCAGATCCAAATATCGATACTTCAGCCTCAACTCCTCTCCAACTTCTTTATCCCCATCTATTTCGAATGGGGGAGTCTTGGCCGGATTTAAAATGGTCACCTTCTGCACGTCCACCTCGATCTTGCCCGTGGTCAGATTCGCGTTTTCCTGACCTTTTGGCCGCGCGTTCACCACGCCCTCGATTTGCAAAACAAACTCCGGTCTCACTGTATCCATTTGTTTGTGCGCGTCAGCAAACTTTTCCGGATCGGACACGATTTGTGTCAGCCCGTAGCGGTCCCGCAGATCAATAAAAACAATCCCCCCGTGATCGCGTCGGCGATGCACCCATCCGCACAGCGTCACCACCTTCCCCGCGCTCTTTTCCGTCAATTCCCCGCAAGTATGAGTTCTATACATAAAATTCGTCTAAAAATACTCTCCAATCTTAGAGAATAGCGGCGGAATTATCAACGGCTAAATTAAAACACTAAACTTTTTTTGGAGCTCTTACGTCCTTCTCCATCTCCGCGTAGTGAGTCTCAAAATACGGCTTCCCCATATTGGCTTGAACCAAATCGCTCATCGCCACAATCTCAACACGGTTTCGTCCTCCGGCAGGGGAGTAACCTCTGGCACTATTCATCCTTTTTGCCAAAAAATAATCCAGCGGAACCTCATTTACTTTTGATCCGGGAAGCTTACGATAGACATTGCCTGAAACCTGCTCATATCCGGGAGGCGCTTCCTCGCCTTCATTCAAAGTGACCTGTCCCGGACGCACATCCGCTCCAGAATGAACAAGCATAATTTTGTCGTCCGCGTCCTTGTAAACCCAAGCCACATGATTCCAAAATTGAATCAAAGCCGCTTCCCCTTTGGCCAAATGTTGCCCAATTTCCTGATCGGCATTTTCCGGAGTCAGGTAGGACTCGTGAATTTTCTTATCATCCGGCATCAGTGATTGCAGATACGGATCGTTGTTTCCCCAATAAAAACCGTCAGCGAATCTTTTTCCACCTTGTGGTCCGCGCAAAGCGGCAAAGGGCAAGCCTTCGGCATTTTTCATGGCCGCTCCGACACAGTCGTTTTTGATTTTCCATTTATGTCCGTTTACACTTTCAATCGGGACCATACTTTCATAAGCGGTTCCCTGTCTTCGCAGCATATTGTCATAGAGTTTTTTTGAATAGATCCAGGTCTTTTCAGCTACATCCGCCGGCACGCCCTTTTCTTGCAAAGAAGACTTTAGAGAGCCCAAACTACGTCCAATTCGATTTTTCATTTCAGTCGGAGGTTTCACGTCGGAAGTTCTGTCAAAAGCACGATAAGAACCGGGCATCGGTCTAAGCCCCTCAAAGCTTGATGCTTTCGACATTCCACCTCCTGATCGTTTTGGAAATGACATCTTTCTGGAATAACCGGAAGATCCGCCTCCGCCTCCTCCCATCAATTCGGGCACCTGCGTGCTTCGAAGATTTTGTTTCGCCTCTTCAACTATCATCGCCTTTCTAAATTCAAAAACCATCTCCTGTCTCACCATCTCTTCCACTTCCGAACGCGTCAGACTTAGCATCTGCGACTCTGAAAAATCAAAACTCATTTTTCCCTTCAACGAGTCCATCGGCACCTCCTCTCCGTCTTTTGAATAATAAGCCAGCTTCCCGTCCTTCATTCCTCTCGTATAAGCCTTTCCGCCCACATTCAATTCATGAAAATCAGGCGTAAAAAGCTCCGTCAATTTCACTCCTTTTCCATCCATTCCCTTATTCAATTTATCAAAATCCAAATCTATCTTCATCTTGTCATCTTTCTCGTCGATTTTCGCGTCAGCCATAGCCAAAAAATCTTCTGAATTTCCCAAAACTCCGCCAACCGTTTTCACAGTTTTCGACCTCTCGTCCACGCCTTTTTTCAATTCCGCAAAACTTCTCGATTTTGCCCTGCCCAAATTTGACTTTAAGACATCGCGATTTTTGCGATTGTCAGTCGGGGGTTTTTCCTTTTGGTCGATCTTTTCTAGCGGCTTGTTTGGAACCTCTGGTAATGACATAAAAATCCCATTAAATCAAGAAATTATACCATTTTTAGCCCTAAATTGAAAGTTACTTAAGCAGTTTTGCTATCTGTTCCTCCAAATCTTTGTCCAATTTCACCCCAAAAGGAAGTTTGATTTTTTTGGAGCCGTTGATATGTAGCTCCACCGGCGTTTCACCCTGCGATTTTTGCAGAAGCTCGGAAAGCTGGGCCAAAACCGTCTTCCCCACATTTGCCGGAATCCGAATCACATACGCTGCAATCTCAACATCAAAATCTTCGATCGGATTATCCTCGGCCTTCACCATTTCCGACTCCACCGTCTGCCTCTTTTCCGCCAGAATATCGTCGATTTTTCGCACTGCGAAATCACCCTGCTCTTTTTCATCATAGGCTCGCAACTCTTTGGCATTTTCCACCATCGTCTCCACCGAAAGCGACTTTGCCGCGTCACAGGAGACCTGATACTGTTGCCGTCTGAATTCAAATTTACCGCTTATCGCGATCACCGCGTCTTCGGCTATCGTATTCCCAAGTTTCGCGTAAACTTTCGGAAACATTACCGCTCCCACCCTCGCCGTTGGATCCTCCAGCAAAAATGTCACCATATATTCCCCTGATCTGGTCAGCACTTTTTTGATTCCCGAAACCACGCCCACCAGTTTGACGATTTTTCCGATATTTTTTTCCTCCAATTCGCCGATCAGATTGCCCTTTTTATGAATGTATTTTTTCAGCCCCTTCAGCGGATGACCGGATATATACATGCCCAAAAATTCCTTTTCCCATTTTAATTTCTGGGCCGCGGTGGATTTCGGAGCCTTGTGCAAATGAAAACCGACGTCGCCACTTTCCTCGTCAGACATGTCACCAAAGATGTCGGTCTGGCCGTTTGAAACAGAGTGCTGGCAATGCTTCGCGAAAGTCACAATTTCCTCAAAATTTTCGGCTATCTGATTTCTGTCGTCAAATTCATCCAAAGCTCCGCAGTAAGCCAAAGCCTGCAAAGTCTTTTTGTTGAATACGGAAGCCGGAACCCGTCTCGCAAAATTCTCCAGAGATTTGTATGGACCGTTTTTTTTGCGTTCCTCGATAATTTCTTTCACCGGTCCTTCACCAACGCCTTTGATCGCCAAAAGTCCGAAACGGATTTTATTTTTCCCGACCAAAGTGAAATGTTTCAGCGACTCATTGATCGTCGGCGGTAAAACCTCTATGCCCATTTCCACGCACTCTTTGATTTCCAAAACCACCCGATCCATGTTGTCCTCGTCGCTTGCTAGCAGCGCAGTCATAAACTCCAGAGGATAACGCGACTTCAAATAAGCCGTCTGATATGCGATGAGTCCGTAGCAAACCGCGTGGGCCCTGTTGAAGCCGTAGCCCGCAAATGGCTCGATCACCTGATCAAAAACCTCTCTGCCAAATTTCTCATCGTGCCCGTTTTTGATTGCCCCTCTCACAAATTTTTCCCGCTGTTCTTCGAGCAAAGTCGGAATTTTCTTTCCCACAGCTTTTCGCAAAATATCCGCTTCTCCCAAGGAAAATCCTGCGAAATCCCGCGCGATCTGCAAAATCTGCTCCTGATAAACCGCCACGCCGTAGGTATTTTCCAAAATCGGCTTAAAAGATTTATGGAGATATTCAACCTTGTTGGCGTTGTGCTTACCTTTGATGTAAGTCGGAATCCACTCCATCGGGCCGGGACGGTACAAAGCGCCCATCGCCACGATGTCCTCAAAAACCGTCGGTTTTAACTGCTTCAGATAGCGCTTCATCCCCGGTGATTCAAACTGAAAAACACCGGTGGTCTGGCCATCCTGAAAAAGCTTGAAAGCCTTTTTGTCATCAAAAGGAATATCCAAAATGTTTGTTTTTTTGCCCTCACTTTTTTCCAAAAAATTCAAAGTTTTTTCGATGATCGTCAAATTGCGCAATCCCAGAAAATCCATTTTCAAAAGTCCCAAATCCTCCAGAGGTTTTGCCGAATACTGGGTGATAATTTCCTCCCCGCCTCTGGCTCCATACTGCATGGCCGTGTACTGCGTCAGCGGTTTCTCCGAGATCACGATCGCGCAGGCATGCGTTCCGGCATGTCTCACCGTGCCCTCCAGTCTCACAGCAAAATCCAGCAGAGCCTTATACCTCGGATTATGCGTATACGCATTATGTAAATCCGGATCGTCTTTTACCGAAATATTCAGCGGCGTATGTTTTCCCAAAATCGGTGCCGGCACAGTTTTTGCCAGCTCATCAACTTCCGCATAGGGATAACCAAGCGCCCGACCCACATCGCGCACAACCGCCTTTGCTGTCATCGTTCCAAAAGTGATCACCTGCGCCACATTTTCCCGTCCGTATTTTTCGATCACGTATTTGAAAATTTCATCACGTCTCGTATCCGCGAAATCTATATCAATATCGGGCATGCTTACGCGTTCCGGATTCAAAAATCGTTCAAAGATAAGTCCGTGCTCGATCGGATCCAGATCAGTAATCTTCAGCGACCACGCCATGATCGAACCGGCCGCCGAACCACGTCCTGGTCCAACCACGATGCCATGATCCTTTGCATATTTCACTACGTCATACACAATCAAAAAATAAGTGTCGAAACCCATCTTGCTCACAACGCCAAGCTCAAAATCCAAACGCTCCAGATATTCCTTGGTCACTTTTTTCTTTCCAAATCTTTCCTTCAAACCTTCTTCACAAAGCATTCGCAGATAAACATCCGCTTTTTCGTTTTGCGGAGTCGGATAAGAAGGAATCAAATTTGTCCCAAATTCCAGCTCTACATTGCAGCGCTCGGCGATCTTCAAAGTATTGTCTATTGCCTCCGGACAGTCTCTCACCGCGGCCTTCAAATCTTCAATCGGCCGGATCGAAAAATCTCCCGTGTAGTGCATCCGGTTTTCATCATTCACCGAAACCCCCGTTTGAATACAGAGCAAAATATCATGCACATCGCTGTCCTCCGGTCGGGGATAGTGCGAATCATTCGTCAGCACCAGAGGAATTTTATGTTTCTTTGAAAGCTCCTTCAGTTTCTCATTCACAAAATTTTGACTCTCGATCAGCGGATGATCCTGCAATTCAAAAAAATAATTTTCCTTCCCGAAAATTTCCAAATTTTGCTTGATCACTTGCTCCACCTCTTCATCATTTTCCGACAAAATCGCTCTCGGCAAATGTCCCGCCATACAACCGCTCAAAGCGATCAGTCCCTTTCCATAGGCCTTCAGCAAACCGTAGTCCACTCTCGGCTTATAATAAAAACCCTCCAAATGCGCCTTGGTCACCAAGAGCAGCAGATTATGATATCCCTCGTTGGTCTCCGCCAAAACCGTCAGATGAAAAGGCTTTGTATCGATTTTTCCCTCTTTGTCGAATCTCCCCCGCGGAGCGATATAAAGCTCGCAACCTAAAATCGGCTTGATGCCTTCCTCATTCGCCGCCTTATAAAATTCGATCAGCCCGTGCGTCACGCCGTGATCGGTCAAAGCGACCGCCGGATAACCCAGCTCCTTGGCCCGTCTAACAATATCCTTTGGAGTCCCAAATCCATCCAGCAGGCTGTAATGCGAGTGCCCATGTAAATTCGCGAACGACATTAGGAGAGTTTAGAAAGTAGGTGAATATGCAGATGAAAGACTTCCTGCCCGCCGTCTTTCCCCACATTGATTTGAATTATGTAGCCCGAAAGCCCCATTTTTGCCAGTAGAATTTTGCCGGCCCTCACCATGTGTCCGACGATTTTTTCATCGCCTTCCTCCATTTCGGCAATACTGTGAATATGCTTTTTGGAAATGATCAGCAGGTGCGTCGCCATCTTTGGCCGGATATCCCGAAACACCACGCAAACCCCGTCCTCATACAAAAACTCTGCCGGAATTTCTTTGGCAACAATTTTACAAAAGATGCAGTCAGTCATGACCGCATTCTAGGTTAATTTTTCTTCCTTTTCAAATCCAGCTTGTAAACGGCACGTCCAACCCTCACAAACTGCGGATGTTTTTGAAGATTTAGAGAAATTGTTCCTTTTTTGACATGGCGTTGTTTCAGCACTCCGTCGATGATGTCCTGTTTGCTCATCGGACTTTTCTTGGCCAGCAGATTTTCGATAATATCGGAAACTGTACCCTTGGCGTAGCCAAATTCCTTCAAAGCGTAAAGACCCCGTCCCACCAGCACAAACTGGTCGTAGCGGATCAGTTCATTGTGCACTGCCTGTGTCGTCACCACTTTTTTATCAAAACCGGCCTCGGAAATTTTATTGGCGATCTCCACAAAGTGCATCGGACGGCGTTCTCTCTTCAATACAATATAAGCCTTGTCTCTGATACTGCGGGGATTTATATGTCTCCAGCTCATCAGGCCGAAACCATCGTTCACCCTCTTTAGTCTGCGATCCACTTCCAATACGGAGATCACAAGCAGATCGGCAAGATTCTTTAATTTGTCTCCCATAATCTGTCTCACCTGCACCACCATCTTGTCATCGTCCACCACATCTCCTTTCTTTTTCATCGCCTTGGTCGCGGCCGCGGTGATAGCGTCCACCATCGCGTCTTCTATATCTTTGAGTCTCCAGTAAGGGCTGTAAACGTTGGTCTTCTCATTTTTGGCCAAGCCCTGATTGATACTCAAAGCCAGTCGGATGATATTTCCGTCGATCGTCTCTCTGGAACCGATCTCATTCAAAATCTTGGCAATCAATTTATCTTCCAAAATCACACCGCCGTGTTCACCGATCACTCGGTTGGCGATATCATTTATTGTGCTTAGTCTTGTGGTCTGCACCGTGCGTCGCAGTTTGCCGAGAGCGATCTTTTCGATCTGGCGGATGCGTTCCCTCGTCACGGAAAAATGCTGCCCGATACTTTCCAGCGTTCGGCGCGGTTTGTTGTCCAAACTAAACCTTTGGACTATTACATCCTTCTCTTTATTGGTCAGAACCATAAACATTTCCTCAACAATTTCCGGAAGATTAAGAGACTGATTTTGTGTAGCTTGGGCCATAGTTTATTTTTAGATTACTTTCGTGGCTACAAAGATATCCCTCTGTCCTAAACATGTCAAGCAAGAAATTTGATCTTAATGCAATATTATTTTATAAACCGGTCAAAAGGGGATCAGCCTACACCATGGCCAAAAAACAGTCAAACCTATTTTGCTTTGCAAATTCATTCCGCCCCAGTAGAATAAAACCGCTTTATCAAGGGCGAGTGGTGGAACTGGCAGACACGCCAGCCTTAGGAGCTGGTGGCTTACGCCGTGAGGGTTCAAATCCCTCCTCGCCCACCACCACGCACGAGCGAAGCGAGTGCGCTCCCAACATGCCTCACCTCATTCACCCTCATCTTCTTCACTTTCCCTCTCCCATCCACTTCAAACCTATGCACGCAGCAGTTCGGACACAGCAACCTTCTTTTTAAACTCAAAAAATCCATCCCCGTCGCTTTCGCCAGCAAAACGTAGATCGGGCCGGCGTGCGTGGCCAAAAGCACAGTCTCATCTTCATACTTTTTTGCAATCTCTCTTATAAACTCCATCACCCTTTTGCTCATCTGCGCGAAAGTTTCCCCCTTTGGTGGGCGCAGTGGGGGATGCAGCACATCAAATCCCAGATCACTCATTTTTATCCCTTCATAAATTCCCAGATTCCTCTCTCTGATTCTTTTATCAGTTTTCAGTCTCAGCCCCTTATGAAATTTAAGAATCGCTTTTGCGGTATCAATCGCCCGGCTGTAATCGCTGGCATAAATCACATCAAGCTTTTTGTTTTTCAATTTTTTTGCCAAAGCCCGCGCCTCTTTTCGGCCAAGAGCAGTCAGTTTGCTTTCAAACCAGCCCTGCGTCAACCCTTCCAGATTCGCCACCGTCTGCCCGTGTCTCACTAAAATCAACTTCATTCTACGATTTTTAAACTCATATTCAGCGATCTCGGGCCATTTGTGATCGACCCCATCGAGATGATATCTACACCTGTCTTCGCGTATTCCAAAACGTTTTTCTCATTTATACCTCCGGACGCCTCCAGCAAAACACTATCATAAAATCCGGCTTTTTTTATCGCTTCCACTGCTTTTTTAATTTCTTTAGGCTCCACATTATCCAGCAACAGCACGCCCACCGTCTGCGAATTGTTTTTATTAAAAATTTTCGCGGCCCGCATCGCCTCATCCTCATTCACCACTTCTATTTCCACAAATTTTGGTTCCAGCTCCGGCACTTTTTCCAAAGTCACTTCCAGTATTTTTTCAATATCCCTCCCATATAAATCGCTCTGCGTGTCTTTGATCAGGATCGATTCCGACATGTTCAATCGGTGTGTCCCGCCACCGCCTAGAACTACCGCCCTCTTGTCCAGCAGACCCCACAGAGTCTTTCTCGTCGGCGTTATCAGCACCTCATAGTCTTTTACCATCTCGCAGATTTTTTTTGTGAATGTGGCCACGCCGCTCATCCTCATCAGCAGATTTAGAGCCACTCGTTCCACCCCCAGCAAATCGTGCACTTCTCCGGTGATTTCCATCAGCACGTCGTCTTTTTTGAAACTGTCTCCATCTTCAAAAAGAAATTTTACTTCAAAACTTCCTTTTATTTTCGGTCGGAAATTTGCGTCACCTTCCAGCAAAAAATATTTGATCTCTTGAATTCCAGCCAAAACTCCGGCCTCTCCGGCCACGATTTTTGCCTTCACTTTCTGATGCGCTTCAAAAAGCGCCGCCGTCGTGATGTCTCCCTTTGGCCCCAAATCCTTTTCCAATTCCAAAAAAGTGTAGCGA
>JBAZZM010000014.1:0-14822 GCA_041658805.1 Candidatus Altimarinota bacterium
CGCCAACTCCGGATTTCGAATCAGCCCAGCCCCGCTCCCACGCGCCGCCACTTTATTTGCAGGACATCCCATGTTTATATCGATTCCGTCAAACCCCATGCTCGCCAGCATCACCGCGGCTTTGTAATAACTCTCCACCTCTGTTCCATAAATCTGCGCCACAACCGGCCTCTCAATCTCATCGTAAATAAACGCTTTCAGCATCTTCACCGCGCCTCTCGCCAGTCCTTCCACATTCGTAAATTCGGTCATCACCACAGACGGCTTGCTGTATTTGCAAACCATATATCGAAACGCCGCGTCAGTCACTCCATCCATCGGAGCCAGCCCGATCACAGGCGCCTTTAGTTTTTCCCAAAAACCTCTGAAAACCATAAAATTATTTTACCATCTCATCTTTTTCACCCACTCCGGATCATCTCCATGTTTCGCGATATATCTCTGGTGCTCGCTGATTTTTTCGTGCAACGCCGCGATCACCGCATCTTTCTTTTTTGCCACGGCTTTATTTTTCTTCGCGCCCTTTTCTATCATATCTATTGCAATATGATAACAGCTCACTCCGTTTCGGATCGTCATGTCAAAAGGCGTCGTCGTCGAGCCCTCTTCTTTATATCCGTGGATACTAAACCTCGCCGATGTCGTATACGGCCACAGGATCTGTTCCACGTCATTCACATAACCATGATAATTGAAAACCACCGGCCGCCCGTCAGTGAAATATTGATTCACAGCTCTCTCCATATCACCCTTGTCTCCCAGACAAATCGAAGTCAGTTCCGAAACATTCACATAACGAAATTTCAATTCCGGCATCATCTCTTTGCAAAGTTTCGCGCCAAGTATCGCCTCCTGCGTCACATAATCTCCGGCCGAAGCCAGCACCACATCAGGATTTTTTGTTCCATCTTTTCCGCCCACCCATTCCCAAATGCCGATTCCTTTTTTTGCCTGCTCCTTCGCCTCGGCCAGACTAAGCCATTCCGGCAAGTCAGTTTTTCCGGCCACGATCACCGTGATCGAATTTTTCTTTTTGAAAACTTCTTCAAAAGCGACGAGCAGACTGTTTGAATCCGAAGGATAATAAATCTGGCAAAATTCACCATGCTTGTTTAAAACATTGCTCACGAAACTCGGATTTTGATGTGAATATCCGTTGTGATCCTGCCTCCATCCCAGACTCGAAAGCACATACACCGCGCTCGGAATCGGTTTGCGCCACTTCACATTCAGACTTTGTTTTATAAATTTCGCGTATTGATCCACCATGCTGTCGATGATAGTCGCGAACGCCTCATAGGTTACAAAAATTCCGTATCTTCCCGTCAAAATATATCCCTGTAGCCAGCCCTGCAAAGTATGCTCGCTTAGCATCTCGTGGACACGCCCCTCATACGCCATGTTTTCATCATTCGCTTTTAACGGCCACACATAGCCACGTTTCGTTGCTTCAAAAACGCCCGTCAGCTTGTTCGATTCCAGCTCGTCAGGACAAAGTATCAGGAAATTCTTTTTGTTATTTTTAATTATATCGCGCAGATATTTTGCGCTCTGTTCCATACTGCTGGTAAATTCTTCACCTCTTTTTTTGAATTTAAATTCATATTTTTCCAATTTTGGCAATTTCAACTCTTTCATTACATTTCCGCCAATCGCATGCTTGTTCATCCCGATTCTTAATCCACCCTTCGGAACAAACCTCATAACTTTTTCTTTAGGCCTTCCGTCTTCATCGAGAAGCTCCTGAACTTTATAACTTTTCAGCCATTTATTTACCGCCTCCAGCTGCTTCGGATCACTCTTTGGATGACCCAGCGGAATTCCATGCGAACGAAAAGAACCCTCCATCGGATGCCCGCCATATTGATGAATGCCGGTCCAACCTTTCAAAGTCCGCATGACAATCACCGGCCATTTTGGCTTCAGTACCTCCTCCCCATTTCTCGCCCTTTTTTGAATACTCATTATCATCGCATACGCTTTCTCCAAAGTTTTGATCATTTTTTTGTGCAAATTTTTTCCGTCCACGATCAGCGGCTCATAACCATAGCCCTTAAAAAGATGCACCAACTCTTCGTTACTCATTGTCCCATAAATCGTCGGATTGGAAATTTTATAGCCGTTCACATGCACGATCGGCAATACCGCGCCCGAGTTTTTCGGATTCAAAAATTTATTGCTATGCCACGCCGTCGCCGTCGGTCCTGTCTCGGCTTCACCATCTCCCACAACCACAGCCACGATCAGATTTGGATTGTCAAAAGCCGCTCCATAAGCCGTCGAAAGGCTGTAACCCAGCTCCCCGCCTTCCAATATCGACCCCGGCACGGTTGGCGTTACATGACTCGGAAACGGTGTATGCGGCCAGCTGAAATCATGAATTATTTTCCCCATTCCTTCTCCATTTACCGGAAACCCTTTGTAAAATTCATTCAAAGTTCCTTCCGCAAAAAGATTTGCCAATACAGCCGGCGCGCCATGTCCCGGCCCCACGATCAGCATCATCTCGCACTCATGTCTGCACACCAGATAATTCAAACCCGCGTAAACAAAATTCAGTCCCGGCACCGTTCCCCAGTGTCCCAAAATCCGCTCTTTGATATGCTCGGGCTTCAGCTTATATTCCATCAAAAAATTATCTTTCAAATAAAGCTGCGCCGCGCCGATATAGTCGGTATAACGCAGATACTTTTTCATCCAGCTCACAGCACGGCTTGTTTTGGTCAACATTGGAATGAGATTTAGTCCAGCGCAAAGCATAACACAATCTTTTGCCTACAAAAAGTTTATGCTAAAATGCCCGCACATTAACCACAAAATATTATGAAAAAAATACTTTCCGCTATTTTGATCTCCGCAGTTTTATTCACCGGCTGCGCCAATCCATCGACCAAAGAAGGTGCCCAAAAAATCGCCGAAAAATGGGTGAAACAAAACGCCTCCACTTATGTTTTTGACGGCTACGATCTCAAGCACACAAAAACTTTTCCTTTGAGCTGTGACAACTGCTGGAAATACGAATTTTTATTTAAATCCTCAAACTCCGGCTATGGTGACCGGACAGGTCAGGCTCTTGATAAAGTTATCACCGATCACAGGATCCAGGTTCTCGTGGAAAATGGAGAGATCACCGACGCAAATGTTGATAACGCCTACGATGAAATCAGCAAAGTCCCTGCAGAATAAAGTTACCTTTTTGCATCCTCATCGTATTAAACAGTAGTATCAATTAACACCCAATATATGTCTAACGAAAGCAAAACCATCGACTTCTCCGGCCGACTTTTTTGGCTGGTGCTTGTTTTGGTGGCAGCCATGGCCCTGTCAAACTTGGCCACATTTCTGATGAACTGGCAGAGCTACAACGGACAATATCCGCGTAGCATATCCGTTGAAGCCACCGGCAAAGCCTACGTCAAACCTGACGTCGCGGCGATTATGGTCGGCGTAAACTCCGACGGTGTCACAGCCACCAAAGTGGTTGAAGACAACAATGTCAAAATCAACGCCATCATCGACGCAGTGAAAGGCGCAGGAGTCCCTGCAAAAGATATTCAAACTGTCAGCTACGACCTGTATCCGAAATATGATTATTCCGAAGGTCGAGGCTCTTTCGTCAACGGCTACACTTTAAATCAGCAGCTCAAGATCAAAATCCGCGATTTCGACAAAATCAGTAGCGTAATCAAAGTCGCTACCGAAAAGGGCTCAAATCTGATTGGTAGTCTGTCTTTTGAAGTCGACGATCCGGACACAGCGCTAGCCGAGGCTCGCACCGACGCCATCAAAAAGGCCAAAGAAAAAGCCAAATTGATGCAGGAACAAACTGGTCTGCGTTTCAGCAAAGTTCTCGGATACTACGAATACTCGGATGGTGGCTACCCGACGCCATATTATGACTACGGCAAAGGCGGCGGTGGCATGGCCACGGCCGAAGTTACCGCTCCATCCATCCAGCCGGGCCAGCAGGAGATCACCCTTAGGGTGAATCTCGAGTACCAGATCCGCTAGGATTTATCTGCCGGTTATAAACCTGACCATGTTGCTCACAAGTCCACGTCTGTCATCCGCTGCGTAGGCCAAAATTTCATGTCTTTGCGCATCCAAATCCAAGGCGCTGGCGTATAGCCTCGTCTCAAATTTACCGCTTGCGTCTGCGATAGCTACGGACGAAACCACCACGCTCTTGAATGTCAGATAGACGACGCTTCCAGGTTCAGCGTATCCTGTCACAATCTGCAGGCCGCTATTTTCGATCTTCTCTTTTACAAACACAACCACACTGAACGACGGATCAATTTTCTCTCTCCATTCCAAAAGCATGCTCACAAATTTTCCGAATTTCAATAAAGCCTGCTCTTCTGCCGACAGTTTTTCGTAACCGATAATTCTCGGCATTTGCAATTCAACATTTTTATCCACGGTGAATTTCACCGCTTCACCAAAACCGGCCTTGCCTTTTGGAACCGCAAAGTATGTCCCGTTCACAAGAGGATAAGCCAAGTTCAATTCGCCCTTATTTTTTGAATCAATTTCAACCAATCCGAGGCTCACTTTATTGTCATTGTCGGCATTTACCAGAAACACTTCCACGGTCTCTCCCGCCGCTCCTCTCAAACGGAATGAAGGCCATTGACCTGTAACTTGTCCGTCCAGATTTGTGATCGCCGGCACGGTCGGCGCCTTGTCGTATTTCTTTGGATCAAGACCTAGGAACAACTCTTCCGCGTTCGTATAGCCATCATTATCCGAATCCGGATTAAACAAAGGAATGTCATACATCAGGGCCACGACATCCGAAATTTGATCTTGGTCATAGTCCGAATTCATATCCAATTCCCAAACTTCCTTTCCCTCCGCCTCGGCTTTTTTCTTCTCGGCCTCGAGTTCGTCTTTACCATACAAATCGGTGACAAGCACTTTTACATTATCTTCACCGGTAGCCTTTTTGAGATTTTCAGTAAAGGCATCTTCGACCGTCTGCCATATTTCATCAGTGGTATCGTCCTCACCATCATTGGCAACGGCTTCAATCACCTTTTCTCCGATAGCCGTTAGTTTTACCGGTTCACCGACATATCTGTATTCCGTTATAGTTGATTCAAGCGTTGCTACCTTGGGTTTTTCGTTCTTCTCCGAAGTAATGTTACTGATTATTGTTTCTATTTTTGTTATCACGGTATTAACCGACTCCTCAACAATCTTTTTTTCTTCGGTATTTTCAATTACTTTCTCTTCATGCTTCACCACGACAATAGGATCCAGCGTTATCTCTTCTTCCTCGGTCTCTTCTTGTGTTTCATTCTCAACCAAAACAGGCAGACCAAGTATTTCCGGAAGAGGCGGCTCCACGACCGGCTCAACAATAGGTTCCACTGGCGGTTCGATTACTTCCGTATCGTCGTCATCATCATCACCGCTATACTGTTGTCCCGGATGGGTAACCGTCACGGTCTGATTCACTGAGCTTATAGTTGAACTTTGAGTTTGAAACCCGATATTATGTTGGGAGCTAAAGATATAACTATCTGTGCTTGTTCCGGCGCTGGTCACTGTTGCGGAATCAAGCGTGGCATAGCTGGTGTAACCGCTTCCGTTGGTTGTCCCAAAAGAGGTCGATGCCCCGCCGTTTTTTGTATAGGTAACAGCCGAGCTTATCAGTCCGGTAGACGTGCCGCTTTGCGTGGCATATGCACGCACATCATAGTTCACATCAATCGTTCCGGCTGTAACCGTAATTGCGCCGCCGCCCAAAGAAGTATTGTCCAGATAGTTTGTTCCTGAAGTACTAGTGGCACGTACAGCCGCGGTAGTGGAAGTTGAAATTGTTGAATCCACAACGCTATTTCCCGTTACTCCGGCGCCACCGTCAATAAGCACGCCATAATTACAGCCGCTGATGGTTTCGCCTGTTGCGGTGTTGTTTTCAGCAATCAGAGCTCCAAGGTAATTGTAAAAAAGAATACCGGCATTTCCACAGGTTGTTATCGTATTTCCAGAAAGAGTATTGTTGTCGGTCAGAACGACAATTCCATACTGGGTTGAATTCGTAATTGTATTGTTTGATACCGTACTCCCGTTCCCGCCAGATAAATCAATTGCGTCCGTTGCCGCACCGCTGATTGAATTATTTTTGACGGTTCCGGCCGAGCTCATCGAGATACCCAAATCGGCGGTAGTAATCGTGTTTCCATCCGAAGGATTATTGCCCCCGATCGTCAGGCCGGTTACGCCGCTTTCTACATTGATTGAAGCCCCAGTTGCGTTATTTAGAATATTTCCAGACACCGTTGCAGTACTTATGTTTTTCAAGCGTATAGATCGAAGTCCACCGGTAATTGTATTGCCGGTTATAGTCACACCAGAATAGCCGCCTACGGCATCCGGAGATACATCTATACCTTCGAGATTGCTTCCGGATTGGCCAAAACTCGAAATAGTATTATTCGTAATCGAGACTGTATTGTATGGGCCAAAGCCATTATCAGTTACCGCGATTCCCTCGGTTCGGCAATTACTGATAATGTTGTTATTGATCGTAATGTTGCTCCCATAAACATAAATGCATTGGTAAGTCTTGCTATTTTTAATGCTCAAACCGCTGATACTTATATTCGAACCGCCGGCAGTATTCAGCATATCCACCTGACTGTTCATATCAAGTACGATATTTCCGCTTCCGGGGCCGGCTATAGTTGTGCCGGTAAATATCGACGCCCAAGCCGAACCCGCTGCTATCGTTGCCGGTCCTCCGCCATAAAGTGAAGCTAGAAAAGTGATCTCCGTGGTATTTCCGTCAGAGGCTGCCAATTGCAGCGCTGATCGAAAGGAACAATCCGCCGCCGCAGCAGTACATGCCTGATCGGCAGTATCGCCAGTATGATCTACGACATAATTGAAAACAGCAGCAAAAGCGCCAGTTCCAAAAGCAAGGAACGCGCCACATAACACAAGCAGTCTGAATACGTTTCTCATTTATATTTTTGTTATTTGTACACTCCATAATAACACATTTTACCCCTCGTAGCAAGTATGAAATTTATTGCTTTATGTTAAAATCCGCTCACCATGCACGCGCTCCAAATTGAGAATCTGGAAAAAATTTACAAGAATGGGACTCACGCCCTAAAAGGCCTCGGATTTGAGGTGAAGGAAGGCGAGTTTTTCGCTCTCCTCGGCCCAAACGGCAGTGGCAAAAGCACTCTTATAAACATCATGGCTGGCGTCACCAAAAAGACTTCGGGTAAAGTAAAAATCTGCGGACTCGACATCGATCTTCATCGCGAAAAAACAAAATATCTCCTCGGCGTCGTTCCACAGGAAATCAGTTACGATTCTTTTTTCAATGTTAACGAAGCTTTGAACCTCCAGTCCGGATATTTTGGAATTCGCAATAATCAAAATTACATCGACGAAATTTTGGAAAAACTTTCTCTCGCTGATAAAAAATACGCCAACACCCGCGCTCTTTCCGGAGGTATGAAGCGCCGCCTGCTCATCGCCATGGCGCTCGTCCACAAGCCAAAAGTTCTGGTTCTCGACGAGCCCACCGCCGGTGTCGACATCGAGCTTCGATTAAGTCTTTGGAATTACATGCGCGAACTGAATAAAAATGGCACGACCATTCTGCTCACGACTCATTATCTCGAAGAAGCAGAAACTCTTTGCAAACGCACCGCGATTATAAATCTTGGAAAACTCGTTGCTC
The DNA here is from genome assembly GCA_041658805.1 of Candidatus Altimarinota bacterium. Classification (GTDB taxonomy): domain Bacteria; phylum Patescibacteriota; class Gracilibacteria; order UBA1369; family LOWO2-01-FULL-3; genus JBAZZM01. The sequence continues at coordinate 7,709 of JBAZZM010000014.1, forward strand.
TCGAAACCACAAAGAATCTAATTCGTAATGTCGGTAAAGATAAACGCATGCTCATTACTTTGAATAAGGAATTCAAAAAACTCCCCGAAGCAATTTCCAAATACAAACCCATGCGTCGTGGTGATCTTGAGCTCTCTCTCACTCTGGATCCACGCGACATCAGCAAAGTCATGAACATTTTCAAGGAAAACGATTTTGAGATTGTCGACCTCGAAGTTGAGGGCCTCTCTCTCGAGGACGCCTTTATAAAATTAACCAACTCATAAGTGGCCAATTATTACGGAACACTCACGCTCTTCCGGCGCGAATCACGCCGCTTTCTCAAGGTTTACATGCAAACCGTCTTCGCGCCTCTCGTTTCAAACCTGCTTTTTTTGGCTATCTTTGGCCTTTCACTCCATCGCACCGTCCCTATCGAGGGCGTCAGCTATCTCCAGTTCCTCGTGCCGGGTTTGATCGTCATGGGACTCATAAATAACGCTTATCAAAATCCATCCTCATCCATCATCCTGATGAAATATCAGGGCGTCATCACCAACCTGCTGATCATCCCCCTTCGCAAAATCGAAATTTTCAGCGCCTTCATTTGCGCCTCATTGCTTCGCTCGTTCATCGTAGCCACAGTCACTTTTATCGCCTCGCTTTTCTTCGTCAGTTTTACATATTATTCTATTCCGATGATTTTCCTCGCCGCCTTTTTGATCGCTCTCTTCTTCTCTTCGCTCGGCCTCGCCGTCGGCATCTGGGCCAAAGAATTCGACAATCAGGCCTTTATCTTTAGCTTCATCCTCACGCCGTTGATCTTCCTCGGTGGTGTCTTTTTTCCCGCCAGCAAATTCCCCGGCGCCTTCGCCCAAATCATCAAAATCAACCCAATCATTTACATGATCGATCTCTTCCGCTACGGCTTCAACGGCATTCACGAATTTCCGATCATCGACAGCGTCGCCATCCTCCTAGTCGCCACCTTTTTAGTCAGCTGGCTCGCTTATCACTTGCTAAAGACGGGGTATCAGTTGCAAAATTGAGGCAAAAGCTAACTCAAAGAATATGGAACGAAGTAAGCCACAGGTAAACATAGGTGATCAATTCGTTGCAACGGATATAACTCCTGTCGAATTTACAAATTTTAGCGATCACGAAAAGGCTTTGACTTGGTTGGTCCCATGGATGAGGGTTGAAATTGTTTCAACAATCAATCATAAAGTCCTAGGCGTTCTCGCAAAGGTTAAAGCTTGGGACCCAAACAAAGAAGCAACTCTAAGGGTCGATGGTCACTATGTGCCAATCACAGAATTCGCCAAACTTTCAAAAGTAGAAAAAGCGGACGAAACAGAAGAAAAAGCGGACGTCGCCGTTTAGTCATGGTGGGCAGAGAAGGATTCGAACCTTCGAAGGCATAAGCCGACAGATTTACAGTCTGTTGCGTTTAACCACTTCGCTATCTGCCCATATCGGTCACCTGAAATTATAGCACAGGGATTATAGCCAAAAGGGTTTTTTATGCAAATGGCCTCAAAAACTATCCCAAGGTTGCGTCCAAAGCTTGCAAAAAGTCCGCGATAGTCTCCAGCGACAAATCAAAAGCATGAGGTGTTCCCTTCCCGCCTTGACCATTGTCAACGGTAACGATAACGATTCTGCCATCCGGAAATACATATACCCAGTGCAATTCAAATCTATACTTCAGCATAACCAGAAACTTCCCATCCCTCTCCAGCATGCCATCCTTTCCAAGTAATTCATTTTTCACTTTCAACAAATTTTGCAGTTCTGAAAAGTTGGTGATCAGTATCCCTACGGTATGTAAACCACTTCCACCCTTTTCACTGAAATTTTCCATGAAAAATTCGTCCTGCATAAGTTCGGGCATTACGATATTTCTCATAATCTCGCTTAATTCCAGTCCGTCCATGGCTTTAAACAGATGCTCAATTTTTTGAATATGAGGAGGCACCCAGTCCGGCGGCATAGGCCGTCCACTATTAATGGTAGTCGCGCACTGAATTCCGCTTGCCGCCAATAAAAGAGCCGAAAGCGCAAAAGTCAGGTTTCTAGGAACATTTGGTTGTCCACTTTCTTGAGCGTCAGGCCTCGGTTTTTCACCTATAAGATAATCCATTTCTTCCATGGCCGACAATTCTAGGAAACAACACCGTTCATTGTCAAGCAAATCACTCTACAAAACTCCGTTCTTCTTTGTATAATAAGCCCAGCAACAACCTCGTCCCATGAAAAAGAAAGCTTTCCTCATTTTTGAAATTGAAGAATTCATTGTAGCCCTTTCGGCCGTAGTCCTCATCGCAGGGGCCTTTTTCGCTTGGGGCCAGACTCCAAATTATAGCGCTCTCGGCATAAATGGAGACGGCCTGATCACTATTGGCCTCGGGGCCTTGGCTATCCTTTTTCTCATTATAGACCTCATTTCCGAAAAAATTCCACCTTGGGTTCCTCTGATTTTTGGTATTTTGGCTTTGGCCATTGGTCTCATCGATTACAACGCAATTTCAACCAAAGTTGAACCATACAATGGCAGCGTCGGTCCAGGCATCTACCTCACTTTGATCGCCTCTCTTGGAATTATCACCGGTTCCATTCTAGACATCTACCGCAGTCGCAAGTAGCAAATCGCCTTTACTTTAAGGCATTTTTTGTTATACCATAGCGCATATGAAACGCGCCCTGCTAATCGTCATCGCAATTATTATCATCCTCTAGGCCGAGGGCGTTTTATTCTTTGAAAAAACAACCCTCCGCCATCCGGAGGTTTTCTTATCTAACACACAAAATGATCAACGTAAAAAACAGCTTCTACACTCTCCGGTGTATCTCCTGTCACACCGCCTACGATGAGCACGACACTTGCACCACTTGCAAGAAATGCGGCGATCCGCTCGATGTGATTTACGATTACGATTACATCAAACAACGTCTGAACATTTACGCGCTCAAAAATTCGCCGATCTCCGCGCTAAAATATCTGGCGCTTTACCCTATTCTAAATCTGGAAAAAATCATCTCTTTGAATGAAGGCGGCACGCCTCTTCATCATTGTCGCAATCTCACAAAGCGATATGGAATCAAAAACCTTTATATTAAAAATGAAGGCGCAAACCCGACGGGAGTTTTTAAAGATCGTGGCACTCTCGTTGAGGTGACAAAGGCCTTGGAAATGGGGGCAAAAGCCGTTTGTCTGGCCTCCACCGGCAACATGGCCGCATCTGTCGCCGCCTATTGTTCTGTCGCAAAGATACCTTGTTATGTGCTCGTTCCGGAAGGCACCCCGATCGGTAAACTCGCCCAGACGCTTTCTTACGGCGCGCGCATTATTCAGGTTCGCGGCACCTATTCCGACTGCGCAAAACTTGCAGAAGAAACCGCACATCGACACAAATTTTATCTCGCCGGCGATTATGTCTTCCGTCTCGAAGGTCAAAAATCACAAGCTTATGAAATTGCGGAACAGCTCGGCTGGAAAGCGCCCGATTATCTGGTTTGTCCGATGGGTTGCGGTACAAATTTATCCGCTATCTGGAAAGGTTTTTTGGAATTAAAAAAGCTCGGCCTCATTGATAATTTGCCGAGACTTATCGGCGTTCAACCCGAAGGATGTAACGTGATTGTTAAAGCTTTCAAAACTAAAAAATTAAAATTTATTCCCCAAACCAAACCAAACACCATCTGCTCTGCGGTCGCGGCCGGCAATCCTCTCGACGGCAAAAAAGTTCTCAAAGCTCTTTATGATTCTCATGGGACGGTCGTCGAATTAAATGACGACGAAGTTCTGGAGACAGAGCAGCTGATCGCCAGGGAGGAAGCCATCTTTGTGGAACCTTCCGGAGCTCTTCCCATGGCCGCTGTCGCCCGTCTCACGGCTAAAAAATTCTTCAAGAAAAATGACGTGGTTGTTTGTGTGGCCACAGGAAACGGTCTCAAGGACCCGAAATCTGCTATCAAAATTCTGCCCGATCCCCCGACCATCGATCCAAGCATCAACGAAGTTGATGCCTATTTAAAACAGAAATTGTACAATTTAAAATCGGAATCTACCCGTAATAAGCAGGAGGTCCTATGGACCCGCATTCCGGAATCCGGCCATTTAAGGAAGATTATTCATAATCGCTTTGGTATAGATCTCAAGCCCGGGATTCTCAAGAGCGTTTTCAAAACTTTGCGGGCCTACGAGACCAAGGGCAAACAAATTACCAAACAGGATCTCCAAAATATCATCGAGGAATCTCTCGACGAATACGATTCACATAATAAGTTTTTGGAAATCATAGATTTCGAAACCAAAACTTCCAAATATAATTCCGCGGAAGCCAGTATCAAACTGCGCTACGGTGATAGGATGCTTACCGGTCAGGCCAAAGGCGTGGGTACGGTCGACGCCATCATCACGGCGCTCAAGAGTAGCATCAAGGAGCACGACAAGATCCATATCACGCTCACAGATTATTCCGTGGAAATTTTTACCGGCGGTGTGGACGCGGCTGTGAAAGTAGTTATGACCGCTGTCGATAAATTGGGAAACAAAGTTATCGCGCAAGCCACTTCTCCGGACGTGATCGTGGCTTCGGTAAATGCTTTTGAGAAATGCTACAACTTCCTTTATTATAAAGCAGCGCACAAAAAGTAATCCATCCTTTATGGCTAAAACATCATCATTTCCATACGCTTATATCCGCGGAAAATTCTGCAAAAACGAAGAAGCCGTGATTCCGATCCAGTCCAAAGTCGTGCAATACGGACTCGGCGTTTTTACCGGCATTCGCGGCAACTGGAATTCCCAAAAAAAGAATCTTTTTCTCTTTCGTTTGGAGGATCACTACGAACGTCTCGCCGATGCCGCCAAAATTACCGGCCTTACTTTCAACTACACTCATCTTCAGTTCAAGAAAGTCGTCATTGATCTCATCAAAAAAAATAACATCAAAGAAGATCTCTACATTCGTCCGACTCTCTACGCGGCTTCTACGGCTTTAACACCCCGCTTTGACAATCCTGACGACGATCTCGCGCTTTACATTATTTCTCTCAAGGACTATTTCGATACTGAAAAGGGTTTGAATACCTGTGTCTCAACTTGGCGCCGGTTCGACGACGACATGTTTTCCACCAAAGCCAAGATCACCGGCGCCTATGCCAACTCCGCGCTTTCAAAAACCGAGGCCGTTCAAAACGGCTACGACGAGGGCATTTTCCTCAACCGTGACGGCAAAGTCTGCGAGGCTTCCGGCGCAAATATCTTCGCGGTCAAAGACGGGATTTTTTACACGCCTCCCCTTTCAGCGAACAACTTAAACGGCATCACCCGCCGCAGTTTGATTGAGCTCATTCGCAAAGAATTGAAACTGCCTCTCTCCGAAGAAAATTTCGACCGCTCCACTCTTTACACTTTTGACGAGCTTTTCTTTTCCGGTACCGCCGCAAAAGTGGCTTGGATTCGGGCCGTAGACAAGCGCGTTATCGGCGATGGCAAGATGGGTCCTCTCACCAAAAAACTCAAAATCATGTTCGACGAAATTTCCCACGGCAATAATTCCAAATATTCCAAATGGCTGACAAAAGTTTATTAAAAAAACGAAGCTCAATGATGACCGAGGGAGTTTCACGCGCCCCAAATCGCGCCATGCTCCGCGCCGTCGGTTTCAAAGACGAGGATTTTGAAAAACCGATTATCGGGATTTCCAACCCTTGGAGCCAGATCACGCCATGTAACATGCATCTCGACAAACTCGCTTTCGAGGTTCAGGAGGGCACGAAAATCGGTGGCGGCGTTTCCCAGATTTTCGGAACCATCACAGTTTCCGATGGTATTTCTATGGGTCACGAAGGCATGAAATATTCTCTCGTCAGCCGTGAAGTCATCGCCGACTCCATCGAAGTCGTCACCGGCGCACAGCGCTTTGACGGACTGGTTTGTATCGGCGGTTGCGACAAAAACATGCCGGGCTCGCTCATCGCTATTTCCCGCATGAACATTCCCAGCATTTTCATCTACGGTGGCACGATCATGCCGGGAAAACACAACGGCAAAGACATCGACATCGTCAGTATTTTCGAAGCCGTCGGCCAGTTTCAGAGCGGAAAAATCGACCAAAAAGAATTAAAAGATATCGAATGCAACGCCTGCCCCGGCCCCGGCTCCTGCGGCGGAATGTATACCGCAAACACAATGTCTTCAGCTATCGAAGCCATGGGAATGTCTCTCCCAAACGGCTCCACCGCTCCCGGAATTTCAGATGAAAAACATGACGAATGTTGTCGGGCCGGCAAACAGGTTGTCGAATTGATCAAGAAAAATATCACGCCACGTGACATCATGACAAAGAAAGCTTTTGAAAACGCCATCACTGTAGTCATGGCTCTCGGCGGCTCTACAAACGCTATTCTGCATCTCCTCGCCATCGCTCACTCCATCGGCGTCGATCTCACTCTCGAGGATTTCGATCGCATTTCCGACAAGTCTCCACAACTCACCGATATGAAACCGGGCGGCAAATATGTCACCGTAGATCTTCATCGCGCCGGCGGTCTTCCCGTGATCATGAAAGTTCTTCTCGAAGCCGGCTTGCTTCACGGCGATTGTCTCACAGTCACAGGAAAAACAGTTGCCGAAAATCTCGCCAACGTAAAACTTCCTTCTCCAAATCAGGACGTTATTCATACTCTCAAGAATCCTATTATGAAAACCGGTCCGCTCGTTATTCTACGCGGCAACCTCGCTCCGGAAGGCGCAGTGGCCAAAGTAAAAGGTCTCAAAGTTTTCGATCACGAAGGCCCCGCTAAAATTTTTGATTCCGAAGAAGAAACTTTTGAAGCTATAGAAAACAACAAAATCAAAGCCGGCGATACAATCGTCATCCGTTACGAAGGTCCAAAAGGCGGCCCCGGCATGCGCGAAATGCTCGCTGTCACTTCCGCTCTCGTGGGCAAAGGTCTGGGCGACTCCGTCGGTCTGCTCACCGATGGCCGTTTTTCCGGCGGCACTCACGGCTTGGTCATCGGCCACGTCGCTCCGGAGGCTTTCGTCGGTGGCCCGATTGCTCTCATTCAAAATGGCGACATCATTCGCATCGACTCCAAAAAGAAACTTTTGGAAGTAAAACTC
>JBAZZM010000015.1:0-14767 GCA_041658805.1 Candidatus Altimarinota bacterium
TTTTATCAAAATTGCTGAATGACTCCGCCGTCTGATCGGCCAAAGTTCCAAAGTCAGGATAGATCACATATAGATCCGGCAGATCAAGAAGTTTGTTGTAAATTTCGTCAGTTTGCTTGTCCATCCAATCAGTCAAAAATGATGGGAAGCCGGGGATTCGCAAATTTGCAGTTGCGGAAGCAAATAGGGGATCGTCCTCATCAAAGAAATTTACATTGCCCGTGGTTGTGTCCGTGGAATTGGCGTTCTCCTGACCATCGGAGAAAAGTCCGCTCGTATCGCCTGCCTCGTCATTTGTATATTCCTGCGCCTGTGATACCGCGTCGTTGATAGCACCTGAAAAATCCGGACAGACGCCCGTCGCCTGCAGCGGCGCCGCAAAGGCCCAACATGGTGCAAGATTTAAAGGCCACGGAGCGCCGGGCCCGGCACAAGCCGCGAAGCCAAGTCCCGCAGTCAAAGTCGGTGAAATATAAAAGCGAAAATTGGAATCGGATGCAGTGGATGAATAAAAGGAAGCTACGAATGGTGGTCTCACCAAAGTGGCGAAAAACGCCAATCCCGGAATCGCAAAATCAGGAACCAAAAAGGCATAGTTGTATGGAATCGGCAGACAGCCCGCCCCGGAACAACGCAGCAAACTCATTGCCCCTTCTACCCCATCGGCCACATTTCCGGCCAGCCCGCCGCTCAAATCAACTTCTCCGGAATAATTAAATCCATTGCCATAAGAATCAGGGCATCCATCATAATTCGCATCCTGCGTTTGGTTATTATAAGCGTCCTGCGTACTGTCCTTCACCTCATCAGGCACGGTATTTTTGGCCTGTTCCGCAAGAAGTTCCATCTCTGCATCGCTCAAACCAGGATCTTCTCCGATCTCCAGATCGCTCAAGCCAAATTGATCGGCCAGATTTTGCAAAGCATTGGCCATCTGTGTCAAAACACCCGGATCCGGCAATCCAGCCTCTTCAAACTTGTCTTTGATCAGCTGGCCTTTTCCGCCAGTCGGCTGCTGTTGAAACAATTGATAATTCACAGTCCCGTCACTGTTTAGTCCGGTCGAATAAAAATACGAAAGCACACCCTCCGGATTGATCGCCGGCCGCACCAAAATATCCGTATATTGATCACCGTCATGGCTCGGATAATCCGTCAGTTTTTTGCCGGTTTCAATATGCACTTCCGGCAAATTTTCCACCTTCACGCTGTATTGAATTGTGCGCGTCCCCCGCGCAGGTACGCTGATATTTTTGATCACATACGCCCGCGCGCTCACCCCCGTTTCCACGAATTCCAGATCGTCGCTGCATCCCACATCCAGACACTGCAGGCTCTCCGTCATCACGCTCATCGAAGCTCCAGTCGCGTCCGAAAGCATCAGGCCGTTTATCGCTCCGCCCGTATTTTTTAAAGTGATTTTATAATCAATTTGATCTTCCAACGCCAGACTGCCGCCATTAGCGTCCGTACTGGTTTTCACCGAAGCGCTCATCCGGTCGTCCTTCGGCAAATTTATGAATAAGAACTCTTTGCCGTAACTTTGCGGCGGCACATCTTTTTCCGCGAAGTCGCCTTTGTTTAAAATCAAGTCTTGCACGCTATCTCCCTGCTCCGCAAATCCACGCGCCTGCGACTCACTTGGCGGTGTCGAGCTTGGCACGGTCAGCCTGATAAATTTATCCGCGTTCGTCGAATCATATCCATCGTCCAGCTGTTCCATGCCGTTATAATTCGCGAACAGATTATCGGAAAGATTGGCCTGCGCATCCACAGAAATTCCAAAGTTTTTACTGAATCCATAATTCGTATTCAGTCCCGCACAATTACTTCCATCATTTTTATTGTAGAATGCACGCACATTTCCGGACGAGTCGCTCACTACCAAATCTTCGCATCCGTCCGCGTTCAAATCGTCCACCTTCATTTCGAAAGCCTTGTCCGAAATTGCCAGATTCAAAGTCTCTCTTTCCAAACTGCCGCCATCATTCATAAACAGCGACATACACTGCTCGCCCTCTACACAGCTTTCTTTCGTCCCCACCAGCAGGTCATCATATCCGTCATTGTTCGCGTCGATTCGCTCCGCGCTGTAAATTCCGCCATAAACATTCAAAATATATCCGCGGTCCTCGTAGTGCCGGTTTGAAATCACATTTTCCAGCAGTCGAATCATCCCGCTTTCATAAACCAGCAGTAGATCCTTTCGGCCGTCACCGTTGTAATCAAATTTCACCATTTCTTGGATGTCCTCACTGTCCGAAAAAATTGCCTGTCCGATGTCGCGTGTGTATCCGGTCATGGTTGAAATAATCCCAAGCACGCCGGTCTTTTTCACCTTCACCATCGGATCGCCGTAAATCAGACCGACCTCTGAAGCGTAGGGCAGGGAAGACTCTCCCACCGAGTTTCCGGCCGCGAAAAGCAGCATCTGTTTGTTGTCGCCTTCAAAGCCCACGCCAGAAGCCTGACCAGCGTTTTCTAGCGAAGTATAGCCAAATCCGGGGGTCTGCGCGCCTTCCAAAGTGTTGTCTCTGTCGATCAGGTAAATACCCTTCGGATCATCGCTCGCATTTCCGCTCAAAGCTGAAATCATATCGTATCGGCTGTCCGGTGTCAGCATTTTCAGATAAATTCCAGGCCTGAAGGATGTCGCCGCGTTATCAAAAGTTAAACCACTCACATCCTGACTTTGTTTGAAATTCACGACTCCAAAAACATTACCTTTATTCAACAAAACAAAACTTAGCCCCTTCAAAGCCGAGATATCTTTCTCTTCTTTGTTCGGCAAATCAATGGTGATTTCTTTGTTGCTGATATTGATTCTTCCGAATTTATCAATCTTTGCGACTGTTTTACCGGAACTCTGGATCAGCACGCCACCATTTTTTTCCACGTATTCAAAACTGTCATCCAGCGGACGCACATAAATCCCGTCATCGTCAGCTATCGCCTGATCCGCGGGCACAAGGCTCACTCTGGAACTTGTGTTTGGCACTATAAAGAATGCCGCAAGTTCCTCCCCCTTTGCGCCATCAGAGAAAATAATTTTTTGATAGGGGAATGTCAGTGTAGCCGACACCACCTTTGTTTCGAATTCATCCGTCATGGCCTGCACTTTCCCAAACCCGTCGGCATAAATAAGTCTTTTGGAATCTCCGGCGCTCGCCGTCACCGTGCTCACAGCCTCGGCCTCGCCGCTATGCAGCAGTCTCTGGGCCACATCGCTGTATGCCCCGCCCAGCACCGACACAAACAAAGCCCTCGGCGCGAATTGCTCGGCCTTGTCCGGACTGATCAGTTTTTTAACCTCCAGGGAAACTGTTCCAACTTTCAAATTTGGAGACTTGGCAGTGATATTTACAAATCCCGATCTTTCACCGCCTTTGATTTTGGCCGAAGCCACGCCCTTCAGAGCCACTGCCGTCTGCGCGCCAACAAAATTTATCATGCCATCTGTCGCAGGTGTCGTCGCAAAATTTATTCTCGTGGAATTATCCGTCGTCACCAGATTTCCATGCGTATCCAGCAGCCTCGCCTCCAAAATTATCTCATTGTCGCCTTCCGTATATAGAGTTTCCGCGGAACTCGTCAACTCTATCCTCTTTGCCGGCCCCGGCAGCGTCGTCACCGTCACCGTTTTGGAAATAAATCCAGGCACATTCACAAGCACTTCCGCCGTTCCGGCCGTCGTCGTCGAACGCAGCTTTACGTTTTCCTCATGCAGTTTTCCGCTGATCATCTTTTCGGGCACCGCCGAATTCAGCGTTAGAAAACTATCATTCAAAACCGAAACTTCAATAGGGCCGTTGTACTGCGACACTACTTCATTATCGTGCAGCATCTCACTCCGCAGTTTCGTCATCGCCCGCCCGTCAGCCGCGATTTGTGCGGAAGTCAGCGTCAGTTTCAAGTCCACTTTATCCAGCACCTGAAATACTTTTGAATTGCCGATGTATTTCGTGAAATCGATATTTTTCCAGTCATTCCCAGCGACGGTGAATTGCTCTTCAAGTTCGCTATCCATCAAAACCGCGATCACATTTACTTCTCCGGCCTGCTCTTTGGAATACAATTCCACACTTCCCACACCCTCGGTCGTTCCGATTTGCACACCCGGCATGGCGGAACTCAAATCCGCTTTTGTATCCAGCTCGCCGTTATCCGAAGCGAAAATCGCCACATCAGTATATGAGTTGTTGGCCACATTTCCAAGCTTGTCTTTGAGCGTAAAATTGACCTTGGTATGCGATTGGCCGTTTGCCACCAGCACATAAGAATCTGCCGAAATACTTATCGAATAAGGATCGCCGGCCACCAGATAAAGATCTTTTTCGAATTCCGGATAAGCAAAGTCCGGTGATCCGTTCTCCTCCAAAACCTGCCCGCGGATCTTGAATTTTCCGGTCTTTGTTCCAGCTTTCAGATAAATGGTCGCGACACCGTTTACGCTCGTCGCCGTGTCTCCATTTTCAAATACAGGCAAACTCGCCGTCTCCGATTCCAATCTGAATTTCACTTTCTTTGTCGTCTTTTCCAGCGTTCCTCCGGATGCATACATCTGCGCATCCACACGCATCAGTGTTTTTCCATCGGCCACAAATTCATCGCTCGGCTCCAAAACGTATTTACTCGCGGTATTTGTTTCCGCGTCCACAAAAGGATTCTGATCATTTGGAATAGCAGCGAGCAGTCTCTTCGCTCTTGATTCGAATTTATCCGGATACTTCTGCTGCAAAAAATATTCCTCCCACGGCTGTCCAAAAAACTTCTTTTGATATTGTTTGCGCAGGAAAAAATCAGTCCATGTTTCGCGGCCTTCCAAAACCTCTCCATCATCATTTGTTTTTACTTCGCTGCTTGGAGTTGTCTCATTTGTTGTTCCACCTTCGTTTTTGACCACTTCTCCGACATCGCCATCGCTCGTTCCATCTCCACCACTTTCGCCTGCTCCTGTTTCCGCCGGTCTTTGAATTTTATTATCTGTCCCTTCTGTTGTTGTAGTCCTGCCTCCTTCGCTTGGCGGAGTTGTTTCCTCAACCGTGCCACCTTCACTTCCACTCTCCTCTTCCACTGGCGCGATTATCTCTTCTTCCGATGGAGGAGTTTCCTCTGTAGGCGTCGTCTCCTCTTCCTCAACCGCGTAGTAAACCATGCTCACCACATCCACGTTTCCGCTCGTTGCCGTCACCGCGAAACTTGCCGTCTCCAAGCCATCTTCGCTGCTTGCAGAAATCACGGCATTTCCCGGATTTCCTGTAGAAGACAATTTAAACGTCGCCGTTCCACCGATCAGCGGTGCCTCATTCGCCCCGCCCAAATTTAAAATCGGCGCGCTATCATCTTGCGTAATATTTATTTTGACCATCTCCGTTCCCAAGCTTTGCACCAATTGATTATCGACATTAAAACCGCTCACTTTGAAATTCACACCCTGTCCGCTCTTTGCCGCGAAACTGTTTTTATCGATCTTCCCTTTTAACGAACTCAACTCATTTTGCGGATCATCACCGCTTGCATCATCATCGTTTCCGCTTCCTGCTTCAGCCGCATAACTGCAACATTCCTGATCTTTCGTCACATTGCTGAATGATTCGATAAACGGCAAAAGCTCCTCGTCCAGCCAGTACCAAATCTCAACTCCGTCATCGTCATCATCATCGCCGCCGGCTTGATCGGCTTCATCTTGCACATTTTCCTGATACTCATCGCTCATCGGATCAAAAAGCGGCGCGGTTTCCTCTTTTAAATCTTTATTGAATGAAGAAATTATTCCATCTTCACCTCCGTTGAAAACAAGATATGCCGCCTCATATCCCAGCCCCTCGTCATTGATATACGCATTCTTTTTGGAATTCAGGTAGTAGGTCAAAATATACTCGTGCTTGTCATCGATGCTTAAATTTAGCCATTTCAGCGCATCGGTAATTTTCAAAGTTGCCGCCGCGCTTAAATCAATTCCATCAACAGGCGTATCAATCACATTGTGCACAGGCGGCTTCAGATAATCGTTCAAAATTTTATTTTTGATCTCCAGTAAAGTGTATTGTCCCGTTCCACCCATCACTTTGTAGCTTCCGGGTATGAGCGCGATCTGTCCCGCCAGCGCGTCCAGATTTGCCTCCATTTGAAGGAAATTTGAAGTCTTGAAAAGATTAGGATAAATAATTTTGGATACCCCTTTGTTCACATTTTGAAAAGCAACATAACGCGGATTGTCGATCGGCAAACTCTGCGTACCAAAAGATTTCAGCTGCTGGGTGATCGTGTAATAAGTCGGCTCATTATGCAGAATCACACTCGAGATAGTCTTGTATGGCACAGCCTGCACATCCAAAGTCTGATAATCGCCGTAGGCGTCTTTGACTCTGTAAAAGCCATTTTTGGAAAGCAGTTTTCGGCCGATTTCACCGATACTGCGCAGGGGATTCAAATCCTCTTCATCGGCCTCATCCACCTGTCCGTCCCCATCATTGTCAACCCCGTCCAGTATTCCGTATCGCGCGGCAAAAGTATTCAAAGTAATTGTCGGCGACTGATTCAGCTGCACGCTTCCCGCGTCAAAATTGTCCAGATCAAACCATAGTGGATTATCCGAAGGTAATTGCTCCTGCTTGTAACCATCCGGAAAAACAAAATTGCCGACGAAACTCAGCCATCTCCCATAAAAATCTGCATGATAATCGTTTTGATCGCCAATCTTCGTCGTCTTATCCAACGGATACCCATACGGGTTTGAATCGCCGTCAAAGCCATCCACTGCCACCGAAGGCAGTCCGTCATAACATGAATCCAAATAAAGCTGATCAATATCTTCTTTATCGTAACCCGAAGGAATCTGCCAGACATCCGTGGACCTGTCAGTGCTCGTCCGATTTTTGAATTTTAATTGCCCGTTTTCCATTTGCAAATCCGTGCTTCCCGCAGGATCCAGTACAGGCATCGAAGCCACTTGATAGAAACATTTATCGCTGTCTTGAGCCGTAACGCCGGCATTGCATCCGGCTGAATTATCAAAACCCTGATCGGCATACCCCAGTCCGTCATCGCCTTCTCCATCCTTTTTTCCAAAAGCCAGATAACGTGTGAAAATCGCCCCGTCAGAATTGTAAGCCGGATTATCCAGCGCCGTATTTGTAGCCACAAAAAAATCTTCATTTTCCGGATTTTTTCGACTAAGAATTGTGAAAGTTGTTTTGTTTGTCAGCTTCTGTGTGCTCCGATAATACTCAAAATTAATTTCGCCCCTTGCCGCCACGCCGTTGCCGCTGTTGTCCTGCAGCGCCAAAATATCCGACACTTTTTTAAAGGCATTCTCCACGGCGTTCTCCACCGTATGCGCATAGTCAATATTTTCCCCGTCAACCTTTGTAATTAAATCTCCTTCCTTCAAAAAATTTGCCAGAGGATTGGCATATTTGCCGGTTTTACGGCTCAAAGGATTTACCTCGAATGCCGCCACGCCATAATCCTCATTTGCCTCCACAAGCGCTCCCGAGCTGTAAGCTCCTCCCGTTTTCGCATAAGCTTCATCCGGTGCCAGCAGTCTCGTATTTACCCCAACCGTATGCACCGCCACGGCGGTAGCCGGATTATCCGACCTTAGTGCCCGCGTCAAAATCGAATATTCGCCATCCACGCCTTCCCGTTTCGGATTGAAAGCTCCATTCAAATCAAAGTAATTATCCTTCGTCGATCCCAAAAACACGCTGCACGATTTTGGGCTGTCCAAATCATCCAGAGCCACTCCGTTCATGTAGTATTTCTGACTGACTTCATTGTAGTAGCCATAGCGCATCGCGATCGCATTCACCAAAATGTCTTGACCGAGTCCACCAAAATCTTTCTCCCCGACCTTGATCTCAAACGGCTCCCCGTCCGATGTCGTCCCCGAAAGTTTGCTATATTTTAGAATCGGAATCGGTTCCTGAATTTTTTCCGCCAGCTCGTTCACCGTCTTTTCGAGCGCGTTGTTCGCCTCTCTTAAATAAGCCTTCGTATACTCATCCTTCATCGAAATCAGCCCGGGGATATTGTCCGTTTCCTGCGGCTTATACCTTCCCGTGTAGTCCGACCAGTCGTTGATTTCCGAAATAAATTTTGTAAACACCTGGAAATATTTCACCAAAGTCTGATCGATAATGTATTTGGAAAATATGTCCGGCATGCCATCCGCCGCTCCTCCATCACTCGCGCCCCGCAAAAAATCCGCCCCCTCTCCCGTTAGCACCCCGCTGTCCAATACCTCCTCTGTGGCGCTGCCGCTTCCCAGTCCCGTCAGCTCATTCGCCCAGTATTTGTTGTAGCGTTGATAGGCCAGATCCTCCAGATCGGCCAGATACTTCACGTAATTTTTATATAATTCGGAATTTTCCTTCTTTTCTTCATCCGCCATGTCGCCGAAAAACAGCTTCTTGTCAAAATTCGCGTATTCCGGCACACCTTCATAGTAGAGATGATTCTTATCGAAAAATTCAGCCAGCTTTTCCTTTCCCGCCACATCAGCCGTCGGCGCTTTTATAATTCCATGCCAGACTTCCGCCTTTGGTAGAGCCGTTTTATCGTTGCGCTCAAAGTCTCCGCTCACCGGATTGTAAATATAAGCCGGATCCACAAAATCCGTATAAGGGAACATGCTGATAAACCTGTTTCCATCCTTATTCACCACCGGCAGGGGAATCTCGCCGATCAAAACCACGCCCCGCAGTTTATTGTTGCGCGCCGATCCGTCCCCGTTCACATACAGATTTTCCAAAGCCTTCATCACGTCCACCACCGTCTCACTGGTCGAATCATAAAAGAGAATTTTCGTATCCGTCAGTTTGTTGTTTGCCACTATATCATCCACATATCTCGTCACCCGCCCCTCAAAAGTGCTTTCCGAAAGCACTCCGCCAAACCGCCCGCGCAGCCCCGGATAAACAGTCCGATCATTAAAAAGTCTGCTATCCACCACCACCGCCACCAGATCATAGATTGTCGTCGTCTCATTTGGAGTCCCGCTCTGCGGGACCACCTCTATTGTCTGCGCCGAAGCCGTCATCGCGTATGCCACCTGCGAAGTCACGATCTGTGTGAAGAGGATCGCGAAAGCGAGTATTCCGGTCAGCGATTTTTTAAAAAAAGTCTTGGTCCCCATTTGGGCGAATTTTTCTTTGGAATGAGTATAGCTATCCAAGCTAAAAATATAGCACAGGCAAGCCCCGTAGAAAAATTTTCCAGCCACCACGAAAAGCTTTTAAATTGACAGAGGAATCGGTAGTGGTCTGGACTTAAAAAAGAGCCCCGATGAGGGGGCTCTTTGATTGAGAATGTTGGATGAGGACTATTGGACTAGGATGGCGTAGCAATCCTTAACTGCAGCGTCGGGTGTTACATCAATATTACTAGCTAGCAACTCACTACAAGTCGCATTACCACTAGTCGTCTGTTCCATCTTTGCATACAAACCGAACGTATATGCTCCTCCACTAGCGAATTTCACATAATTATATTTCCCAAAACCAGGCGTCACGCTACAGTTTGACGACTGAACATTGGCACCGTTCGTTGCTTGAGGATCAGTAGGAACCACACCGCCAAAGGATGGTCCAAATGCCTTGACCCATGTATCATTTGGGGAAGCCAAGCCAGTGGATAAGGCTCCTTCCACACAACCAATGGTTGTCGGATAGGCTTTGCCTTCCAAATTGGCATTTACCAAGATTTTTTGTATCGTTTGCAAATCGGCCACTCTCTTCGTATCTCTGGCTTTCGCCGGAGCGCCGAGCAGTGTTGGCAAAAACGCCACGGCCAAAATACCGATGATCGTGATTACAATCAGGAGTTCGATCAGGGTGAAACCCTTTTTAGACTTGAGCAGGTTCATAGAAAATGAGATTAAAAATACTTTGAATACAATTCTAGACCATCTCAAAAAAAGAGCAAGTCTATTTTCCCTCTTTTTTAAAAGACTTAAGAAAAATTTTAAGAAAATTTAAGAACTCTCTGCTACACCTATGCTACAATCCCTAACCCAAGCATATGAAAAAAGCACAAAAGCCAGTCAAATTATCGCCTCAAAACCGCGAAGTGATCGCACAAATCACAGCCATCATGGATGTGCGCTTCGCGCAACAGGACATCAAAATGGATGCAATGAAAGAGGAGATTTTCGATACCATGCGCATGGCCTTCATCCTCCACACCGAAAAATTCGATCAAAAATTAACAGTATTACATGCGGATCTGATAGATCGTATCGATTTCTTTCGCGACGAATTGATCGAAAGAATGGATGAACAGAAGGACGAATTGATTCAAAAGATGGATGACCAAAAAGACGAAATCCTACAGGAAATCAATGAATACATGATGCTTGTTTCTAAGGACTCTCTCGGCATCCACCAGAGGCTTCATGTCCTCGAAGCGCGCAAATAAGCCTTAGAACTGTCCCGCCAGATTTGAAAGCTGCATGATCGGCAGCATCACAGCCGCCACCACAGCGCCCACGGAGAGACCCATCACGATCAGGATTAACGGCTCGAGGATTTTTGAAAGCCCGTTTACATAAGTGTCCACTTCGTCTTCATAAAAACGCGCCACTTTCCCCATGATCTCATCCAAACGCGCCGTCTTTTCTCCGACCTCCACCATGCTCACCAGCATAGGAGGAAACAGGTCGCTATCGCTCATGTTTTCCGCCAGAGGAATACCTTGTTTTATGTCTTCCATGGCTAGCATCAGGCGTCGGCGATACACATCATTGCCCACGGAATTGGCCGTGATTTCCAGCGTTTTCACGATCGAAACGCCGCTATCCAGCAGGTTTGAAAGTGATCTCGCAAATCTCGACAGATAAGCTTTTTTGAAAAGTTTTCCAAACAGCGGCATCGAAATTTTAAATTTATCGAAAGCGTATTTTCCCATGTCCGTTTTTCTGAAAATGAGTCCCAGTAGCACAAGTCCAAGCATTCCGGCCAGCAACACAAGTCCGTAATTTACCAAGAAATCCGAGATCCCGATCACCACTCTGGTGATAAGAGGTAACTGATTTCCCGTGGCCGAAAAAAGATCTGTCAGTTTCGGCACCACAAAAATCATCATCGCCGAAATCACTGCGATCAGCAGCATAAAAATCACCATCGGATACATCATCGCGCCCTTCACTTTTGCCCTTATGCTATAGGCTTTTTCCGTGTCCACCGAGAGATTTTCCAACACTTTCACCAGCTGTCCCGACACTTCACCGGACTGCACCATACCGACTTCCTGCTCGCTAAAAACATCCGGATAAACCAGCATCGCCTCGGACAAACTCGAGCCACCTTCAACATTCGTCACCAGATCTTCGATAATCATTTTCAATCTCGGGCTACTCTCGGTTTGCTCCACCAGCGATCGTAGAGCCTTCACCATCGGAATACCGGAATTCAACATCACGGCCAGCAGATGAAAAAAATTCGCTCTCGCCTCGATCTTTACAGTCGAATGCTCAATCAAATAATTGTTCATCGCATAATAAAAGTCGAAGAGGAGATTTCCGCTCGAAGCTCTGCGTGTCTTTTTTCTGTCCAGCAAAATTCCACGATCTTTGCTTTCTTGAATATTCAAAATCAGATGTGTATCGCCGGCCTTTTTGCCCGCCACGCTAAACGCCTCTGTTCCCGCTGTGTAAAATTCAGTTTTTTCGGTCATGTGTTATTCGGCTTTACGTGCTACGCGATAAACCTCATCGAGCGTGGTTGTGCCCTCCAGAGCCTTTATAATACCGGCCTGTTCCAGCGTGATCATGCCGTTTTTTTCGGCCGCGATTTGCAGATCCAAACTGTTCGCGCCTCCGGAAATCAATCTGCGCATTTCATTGTCCATGCGCAAAACTTCATAGAGACCGACTCGTCCAAAGTAGCCGACTTTTGAGCATTTTTCGCAGCCCACCGCTTCGTAGAATTGTAAATTTTTTACCAACTCCGGATCCACCTCGCCCTCCACATGCAATTTCCCCATCGCGTTCTTCACCATTTCCAATAATTCCGGACTTGTTTTCGCCACACGTTTGCATGATTCACAAAGTGTTCGCACCAGACGCTGGGCGATGATCAATTCCACAGTCGAAGCAATCAGATATGGTTGCACGCCCATGTTTACCAGACGTGTGATCGACTCCACCGCGCTGTTTGTATGCAAAGTCGAAAGCACCAAATGGCCCGTAAGCGAAGCCTCAATCGCCGTGTCGGCCGTCTCCTTGTCACGGATTTCACCGACCATGATGATGTCCGGATCCTGACGCAAAGCGGCACGCATACCTCTCGCGAAATTATAATCAATATCGGGCTTGACCTGACTCTGGCTTAATCCATCCAGCTGGATTTCAACCGGATCCTCAATCGTCAAAATATTTACATCTTCGGTATTCAGTTTTGTCAGACAGGCATACAAAGTGGTCGTTTTACCTGAACCCGTCGGACCTGTATTGATGATGATTCCGTTCGGCGCTTCCAGAGCTTCCAGCAAATTCTTTTTACTGATACCCGTCACGCCCAGCGTGGAAAGTTCCGGAATTTTGCGCGATTTGTCCTGAATACGCATCACCACTTTCTCGCCGTTTACTGTCGGCAGAGTGGAAATACGCAGGTCCATCTCTTTGCCTTCTTTCGTGGTCACATCCGCGCGTCCGTCCTGCGGAATTCGCTGTTCGTCGATTTTCAAATTGGACATGATCTTGATTCTCGAAACAACCGCCGGATGAAAATTCATAGGATATTCCACGATATTTCTTAGCACGCCATCCACGCGATATCTGATGCGCACGCGCTTTTCCTGCGGCTCAATATGAATATCACTGGAGCGCAGATCGAGCGCATAGCTGATCATCATCATCACCATCTGCGGCACATTCGCAGCCAAAATACTGTCTTGAAGCAACTTGAGTTTATCAATTGCACCGCTGGCAACAGGTATCTGTACCACTGCGACCGCTTGCGGTTGCAGCTTCTCCCCAGTCACTGGTTGTGCAACTGCGTTTTCCATTTTATTGAAAGTAAGCGTTAATTTGAACTGTGAAATTGATGATCTTTGCCTTCAAATCCAGCGTGTCCGATTTTTCAAAATTGACGCGGATCGAGGAAATATCCATCAGTCGGATTTTGTCATTCAGCGCTCCGGAGTTTTCAATAAAATGCAAAAACTTTGTGAAGTTCGCGGCCGAACTGCGAATACTCATTCTAAAAGGCAACACTGAATATTCGGCTTGCTTCACAGGGTTTTGGAAGTCCACATTCGCCACTTCAAAAGGGTTGTTTTTGGTCGCCAGCTCTTCCTCAAAAGCATCCATCTGACGCACGATCTCCGTATATTTATCTTCAATTGGAAATATCGCTGAAAGTTCCTGTTCGATCTCTTCATTTTGCTGATCGAAATTTGGTTTCAGACTATTATAGTTTTCGGTCTCTGTCGTCTCCGCTGTTTTGGCCGTCACCGCCAGCTCCAAGTTTTTGGCGTAGCCATTATTCAAAAATGCATATTCATTCCAGTTGTTATAAAAATAATAACCGCCGGCCATCCCCAAAATCAGACACAAAATCACATAAGCTTTGATGTAAAGCATTTGTCTTTTCGCGGTGATTTTATTTGTAACGTTGGACATTTTTATTCTTTAAGAATTTTTTCTTTGTTCAAATCCATTCCCAGCTTCAAGGTCGCGCTGTAGCCGTCTTCCAGAGATCCTGACTTGCTGAATGAACGCATCGCCGCGCTGTCAAACATCTCCGAGCGGTTCAGTTCATCGATCAGATTGGAAATCATTGTAAAGTTGGTCGTGTCGAAACGCTTGGTTTCGCCGATGATCGAAATTTTTTGGCCATCGCTGTCAAAATCATAACTTGTATAGCGGATGCCGCCGTAGTTGTCGTAGAAATTTTGATTGTAATAATTGTCCACAGTCTTTGTGCGCAGATCGATTTCATTCATGATGTCTGACCAACGGATCCGGCCGGACTTCAGCGCGTTTACGATTGTGAGGTCATTCACAAAAAGCGTGTTCACATTTTTCACCAGATCATAGGTTTGACGGTCTGTCAGCGTGTCGAAATCCGTGGCCACGATCAAATTTTTCAGGTCCGTGTTGTTCACGAGTTTGGCCGCGTGCAAATAATTGCGATTTTCACGCTTCATACTCGGATCCTCGCTTTGCGCAAACTCTTGAGCTTTTCGATTCAAAGCCGCGATCAATTCATTGCCAAATTTCACCTCCGGAGTCAGAGGATTTAGCATCCCGTCCACCGGCGCCTCCACCACAGGCAGAGACAAAGGCAGAGCGATCTTTTCCTTCACCGCCAAAAAAGCTTCGCGCATCGGATCACGCAACTGGATTATCTTTTCTTTGGCTTTCTCCTGCTCGTCAGTCGTTGCCGTCGGGCTCTTGAAAATTTCAAAATTAGTCAGATATTCATCGCCCAGATAGGTAAATTTATCCAAATTCGCCTTGATCTCCAGATAGCTGTAAACATTGGCGTTGGTCTGCGCGGAAATTATTTCGGAATTACTGGCTGAAATCTGTCTGTATAGATTCGGCAGGCCAAACTTCGTACTGATAAACTCAAAATTGTCGGTCAGCTGATAATTGAAAAACATAAACGAACCCAGCGTTCCCACAACCAGTAACGTAAAAAGGCCTTTTACAAAAGCCAATAAAACGCCATGGCCGGCTTCCACTTCCTGCATCAGCGCACGATCAAAATCCGGCGCGATATTCAGCAGTTTCTCGCTCTCTTTTTCCTTGTTTCCGGCG
>JBAZZM010000016.1:0-14497 GCA_041658805.1 Candidatus Altimarinota bacterium
ATCGAGCGGAACCATGCTCAAAACCTCTCGCAATTTTTCGGCCTTCGGATAAGTCACAATCCCCGTGAACGAAGTCAAATATCCCGCAGCCCAAAGGCTTTGCGCAAAACTCACATCACCCTCAAAACAATGAAAAACCGCATGTACTTTTTCAAACTTTTTTAGAATTTCCAAACAGTCCTCATCCGCGTCCCGATTGTGAATTATCACAGGCAAATTCATTTTCACCGCAAACTCCAACTGCATTTCAAAAGCTTTTTTTTGCACGCTTTTTTCCACCTTCGCCTTAAAATAATCCAACCCGCATTCCCCGATCGCCACGATTTTTTTATTCTTCAAAATTTCCTCCTCCCACTTTTTCAAAAGCTCCTCATTTACAGATTCCGCTTCATAAGGATGAAGTCCCAGCGTCGCGTAAACTTGCGGATATTTTTCCGCCAATTCCCTCGCTCCGTCACAGGACTTTAAATCGCAGGCCACAGCCACAATCTTCTCCACACCAGCCGCCGCGGCCCTCTCCAAAACCGCCTCCAAATCGGCGGCGAATTCCGGAAACATGATGTGTGCGTGCGTATCAATCATATTGACATTCGCATTCTACTCAAATATGCTCAAAGCACAAATTTAGTCTTATGTCTGAAAAAAGTCTAAAACCAGTCTCACGGAAATCAAACCTTTTTGGTTGGGCTTTTTTCTATGCTTATTTTGCATAGCCGCATGAGACTCTGATTTATACCCATAGAAGTCCTCATGCGAGCCGCAAGAGGATTTTTTTAAATAATATATCGTCTAACCAATAGTAATATGATTATCGTATTCCGCGCCGGCGCCACACAGTCAAACGTCGCCAGCGTCATGAAAGAAATTGAAGACAAGGGGCTCAAACCGGTACCTCTCTACGGCACTGAACGCACTGTCATCGCCGTGATCGGTGACGAACGCGAGCTGAATGAAGGCCACTTTGAATCTCTGCCTTACGTCGAAAAGGTGATGCGCGTGCTCAAGCCTTTTAAACTGGTCAGCCGCGAAACCAAACCGGAACCGACCATCATCGATGTCAACGGCGTCAAAATCGGCTCCAAACAAATCTGTGCCATCGCCGGCCCATGCTCGGTGGAATCGGAAAAGCAGATGGACAGCGTCGCTTCCTCACTCAAGAAAATGGGCATCCGCATCATGCGCGCCGGAGCCTACAAACCGCGCACCGGCCCATACTCTTTTCAAGGCCTCGGCAAAGAAGGCCTTCAAATTTTGAATGAAGTCGGCAAAAAATACGGCATGGCCACCGTCACCGAAGTGCTGGATCCACGCGATATCGAGGCCGTTTCCACACATTGCGACGTGCTCCAAATCGGCGCCCGCAACATGCAAAACTTCGAACTTTTGAAAGAAGTCGGAGCATGCCAAAAACCGATCCTGCTCAAGCGCGGACTTTGTGCCACCATTGAAGAGTTCCTGCTCGCCGCCGAATACATTCTTTCCCACGGCAACCCAAATGTGATTCTCTGTGAACGCGGCATTCGCACCTTCGAAAAGGAAACCCGCAACACACTTGCGCTGGCCACAGTCCCGCTGGTCAAAGAGTTGAGCCATCTGCCGATCATCGTCGATCCTACTCACGGCACCGGCAAAAAATCCCTGATCGCACCGATGGCCAAAGCCGCTATCGCTTGCGGCGCAGACGGCTTCATCATCGAAGTCCATCCAAATCCGGAGGAAGCGCTCTCTGACGCCGATCAACAGCTTCTTCCAAGTCAGTTTGAGACTTTACTTAAAGAAATTCAACCAATTGTCGACGCCGTCGGCCGCCACTTATGAACAACATTTTTATACAAAACAATTCGGCCCAAGCTATATCCAAATTCCTGTCAAAAAACAGGATTGGAAACAAATACGCAGTCATCACGGACAGCATCACCGCCAAACTCTTTGGGAAAAAATTTCTGAAGGCGATCCCAAACTCCCATCTCTTCACTTTTCCCGCCGGTGAAAAGTCAAAAAACATCACAACCATCGTAACCCTCGCCGAAGCCATAATCGCCAAACAATTCGACCGCAAAGACGCGATCATCGCTCTCGGCGGCGGCGTGGTCGGCGACATGGCCGGCTTTCTGGCCTCCATCTACATGCGCGGCATCCCCTACATCCAAGTCCCAACCACTCTCCTCGCCATGGTCGACTCCTCCCTCGGTGGCAAAACCGGCGTTGATCTGCCCTCAGGCAAAAATTTACTTGGCACTTTCGCGCCAGCGAAAGCTGTATTCATCGACCCTCTCTTTCTTCACACTCTCCCCAAAAATCAGATTCGAAACGGTCTCGCCGAAATCATCAAATACGGCGTCATCAAGGACAAAAGCTTGTTCAATTTTATTGAACAAAATCTTGAAAAGATTTTTTCCCTCGACACCACATCCATCAACCACATCATCTCCCGCTCTGTGGCTATCAAAATAGCCATCGTCAAAAAAGATGAGCACGAGAGTGGACTTAGAATGCTCCTAAACTACGGCCATACCTTCGGTCACGCCCTCGAACGCCTCTCCGGCTACAAACTTCTGCACGGCTATGCCATCGCTATCGGCATGATCTTGGCAAACAAAATTGCCGTCCAAAAAAAGCTCCTCAAAAAATCCGACGCCGAAAGAATAAAAAATTTGCTCATGAGAGCCGGTTTGCCTGTCACTACAATGAAAAAGCTAACAATGAAAGATCTCTTATCCGATAAAAAAAAGAGCGACAAGGTTCTAAGTCTCGTTCTCCCGACAAAGATCGGTCACGCTATCATTCACCCTGAAAAATGCCAGTAATTATCAAAGTCCCCGGCTCCAAGAGCATCACAAATCGCGCTCTCACTCTCGCCGCTTTAAGCAAGCAAACAACCACAATCAAGAACGCGGCCATCTGCGATGACAGCCACTACATGGCCCAAGCCTTAAATAATCTTGGCATACCCACAAAACAAAAGGCCGATACCATAACTGTTTCCGGCAGACCCTTTCCAAAGCAAAGAAAAACCATCCATCTCTACACCGAAAACGCCGGCACGGCCACACGCTTTCTCACAGCACTAGCCACCCTCACAAACAACAAAGTCATCATCGACGGCAACACCCGCATGCGATGTCGCCCCATCCAAGCCCTCGCCGACGCCTTAAACCAGCTCGGCACCAAAGTCCAAACCACAAACGGCTACCCTCCCGTCACCGTCCTCCCATCTCTCCCAAAAGGAAACTCCGTCAAAATTCGCGGTGACATCAGCAGCCAGTTCATCTCAGCCATCATGATGATCGCTCTCCCGTTCCGCGGGACAAAAATTCACATTGAACAAGAAATTTATTCAAAGCCATACATCGCTCTCACCAAGCAAGTCATCAAGGAATTCCAAAAACATCCCAAAACTTACACCGTCGAGAGCGACGCTTCTTCCGCCGCTTACATCAGCGCCTTTGCCGCCATCCACCCAAACACTGAAATCATCCTCGAAAACATTTTTCCAAATTCCAAACAGGGCGACATCAAATTCCTGCGATACTTCCAAAAACTTGGCCTCAAAATCACAACTCACTCAAAAGGAACCCTCATCTCCTCTCCCAAACAACTCAAATCACTCCGCACCGTCGACATGAACGCCACCCCCGACCTCGTCATGATCTTCGCCGTCCTCGCCGCCATCACAAAAGGAACTACAAAAATCACCAATATCGCCAACCTTCGCATCAAAGAAACAGACCGCATCCAAGCCCTAAAGAATGAACTCTCCAAACTAAAGATCAAAGTCAAAACCACCAACTCATCCATCACCATCATCGGCAATCCAAACCTTCAAATCAACAAAAAAGTCCTCATCAACAGTTACGACGATCACCGCATCGCCATGGCCTTTGGAATCCTCCAAAGCAGATTCCCAAACCTAAAAATCAAAAATCCAAACTGCGTCTCCAAGAGTTACCCCACTTTTTGGACCGATCTGAAAACCCTCCAAAACTCTCAAAAAAATATCGTCCTCATCGGCCTCCGCGGCAGCGGCAAAACGAAGCTCGGCAAACTTCTGGCAAAACAACTCAACATGCCATTCATCGACACCGACCACGAAATCGAAAAACTCCTCAAAAAACCTCTCATTGAAATCATCACTAAAAAGGGCTGGGAATACTTCCGCCAAGCCGAAACCGCCATGATCAAAAAAGTTGCACAATCCACCCAGACAATCCTCGCCACCGGCGGCGGCGCTATCCTAAATCCCCAAAACGCCAAAACTCTAAAAACAAACGGCATTCTCATCTATCTCCACCGCAAACCCGAAGTTTGCGCCAAAATCCTATCCGGTTCCCACGCCCGCCCCGCACTTACAAAAGAAACCTCTCTCCTCGCGGAAATGCGAAAGCTCTACAAGGACCGCCATCCAATTTACACAAAACACGCCGACCACACGATCGAAAGGAGCTACAATCTGAAGAATGACTGCGAGAAAATCATTGAGATTCTATAATTCAAATTCTCTGTTTACCAATGAATTCAATCCAACAGAAGATATTCCCCGGAAGAGAATCCTTATGTTTTTGAAGAAACACGATTACATCCTCTTTTTTTATAAGACAAATGTTTGAATGACCATTAATTGCATCTTCGTTAAGATAACCAGCAGTAGAAAACACATAAAGCTTGTCTTTAAAGTTGCTATATTGTAAAAGATTTAGCTTGTTTTGGTCACCACTTTTTACCTGCAAATAAGCGGATATTCCATCTATCGGTCGCCAAAGTTCAAATTCGTAAAATGGCGTATTGCTTAAATTCCCACGCGAGCTAGGTATAATACAGAACGACTCCTCGGCCTGGAGATAAAGCCCTATCACGTCCTCAAGATCAAATGGATCTAGGTACGAAAAAATACTTTCAATATTGAAAACTTTCGGCAAATCATCTGAATACTTATGTGGAAAATATTTAGCGGCAATTAGTCTAGTGTAATCAATTAAGTGCCTGCTAATTACTCGACGAATTGTTGAGCCTCTTATAAATTGATTTTTCAGACCACCAGCAACCTGGGTTCCTATTTCTTTTATTTCTGCAGATCGAGCATTAGTACAATGTACATTAAAAGCCTCCGAATTATTTATCTGCTTGAACTCCGAAGTAACACGAGCAAGAAAATACTTCCCCTCCCGATTGCGAAACCACACCAAATCATCAATTGCAATTTTTGACATGAAAGCATTAAAAGCTGAAGTAAAAGCCCTCAGATCATCAGGCCATTTTTGTTCAGCCACTTTTATAGCAGATTGGATATTTGACACTTTTTCTTTAAAAGGCCAGCCGATAGCAATAAGGTTATTTCTTATACAGAAATCAGTTGGATTCAAGTCAGAAGCAACGCCTCCAGGTCTAATATGTAATCGCCATACGGTCATAAATTCAAAATTCTTATCTCCCTCTCACCATCGTTCCCACCGGCAGACCTTTCTTGAGCCTAAAAACCTTCACCCCAGCGCCGCCGTGCGCCTCAAAAAGCTCGCTGCCTTCCAAATCAAAAATCTCCTCCAGTTTCATCTCAAACTGCTTTTCCGGCGTCATTACTTCCACCACGCTCCCCTTTTCCACCCGATTTTTCACATCCACTTCATACAGCCCTTTTTTGTCTCTCTCGCCCACAATCATCCCCACAAATTTGTGCGTCTGATGCGGTGAATTTTTTTCATAATCCACATCCCCGCCTCCCTCAAAACCAAACAAAAATCCTGGAATATATCCACGATTCGCCACTTTCAAAACCTCATCCAAAAGCCTCTTATCAAACTTCTTCCCTTTCTCCATGTCATCGATCGCTTGCCTATACGCCCTCGTCACCGTCGCCAGATAATACTCGGTTTTATTTCTCCCCTCGATTTTAAAACTGCAAATCCCCGCCGCCTTCAGCTCTTTCAAATATTCGATCAAACACATGTCTTTCGAATTCATAATGTAAGTCCCGTGTTCATCCTCCTCCACCGGAAAAAACTCGCCAGGCCGCTCCGCCTCTTCCAGATATGTCATCCCGCCCTCATCCACTTGGTTGGCCAGCTGCTCCTGCCTTCTCTTCATCGAAAAATCGTCATGAAATTTATACTTCCACCTGCAACTGTGCGCGCACATACCCTGATTACTATCCCTGTCTGTCGTATAATTCGAAATCAGACAACGCCCGCTGAAAGCCATACAAATCGCGCCATGCACGAAAAATTCCAGCTCCATCCTTGGCACTTTCTCATGAATCGCTTTTATCTCGAGTAGCGAAAGCTCCCTCGGCAAAATTATCCGCGCCGCCCCATTCCTCTGCCAAAACTCCACAGCCCTGTAATTTAGAATATTTGCCTGCACCGACATATGAATCGGCAGTTCCGGATAATATTCTCGAATCATATCGAAAACTCCGGCATCGGCCACTATCGCCGCATCCGGCTTCACTTCTTTTTTCAAAAATTGAATATGCTTTTTAAAAGCCTCCATCTTCACCGCCCGCGGATTGATATTCATCGTGATATAAGCCGCTTTTCCAGCCTTGCGAATCAGACTCATGCCCTCCAGCAAATCCTCCACGGTAAACTCATTTGTCCTACTACGCATACTAAACGGCGACGCCCCCAGATAAAACGCGTCAGCCCCATACTGCAGTCCGATTTTTAATTTTTGCAAACTCCCCGCGGGAGCCAGCAATTCAGGTTTTTGCATAGCGAAAGAATTTTAGCAGTAAACCGCTAAACAACAATACGATCTGTTATCTCTCTAAAAACAAGATTATAAATTTGGAGAGCGGCGTAAATTCAACTTTCATATAATTTATACCTCAGGCTTATCCTCCGCTTCCAACATACTTCTAAATGCCGCAAAAGGATAGGAAGGATGGTTTTGAATTAGATATTTTGCTCCCAATCTGCTGATGCGTGGATGATTCGCCAATGCCAAAGCATCGTTGGCCCTGGGTATATAACTGATGATTGCATCAAGAAGATCTTGTTCAACCTTAGTTACATTCCCCTGCCCCACATCCGATTTCCTGGCATTCGCCATTGCCATGGCAACCTCAAAAGTAAACCACTGTTGGACATCCTCACGAGCCAAAAGAATTCGCATAATTGCATTTCTGGCAAATTGCTCAGAAGTCCTTCCTACGTCCAGAGCATCAATCAGCTTTTCAACCGGTGCCAGTTTCAGCTTTCCACCAAAAGCATCATGAACTTCTTTTAAATTTTCCCCATTGGCACATAGAAGGTCAAACAATGGACCCCAATTAATATCATTCACATCCACACGATCCAAATATACGGCCATACCTACATTGCGGGTATTCCCCAGCAATGTTTTTAGAAGTTTCGGTGTCATATTAGGCAAAGCGTAATCAAAAAGGGCCTCAATGGTTGATTTTAAGTTTTGCCCACCTTTTAAGTTAAATGAAAGTTGATCAATAACATCCGGGATGCCCGCCCCCTCTTCTAACACCCTAACAATTGCATCATTGGTCAGCTTACTCTGTTTTGCATGATCCTTCTCGTCTTTCGGGGCATTTACTACTTCGTTTATTGCTAAATCCTGTATATCCGACCCCGTTCTCCACAACGCCTCATCCGCATTTTTACGCTCTGCGGTAGTCTCTGAATCTTCACCATCACCTTCCTCTGGAACACCAGCTAGGCGCTCAGTAAGATCATCAAATCCCTGCCTAAGCTCCGAAATACTATTGCTATTTAATACAGCCATAAAAATTCAGTTAAAATAATAAAGGAGCTAAAGATACTCCATCCAAAGAACATTTGTCAACTTCAAAAACCATCCAAAAAGCTGTATTCTTTACCCATGCTCACCTCTCTCCTCTTCGACTGGGGCGGCACCATCTACGACAACGCCACCGCGTCCCCCTTCCCCGATTCCAAACAAGTCTTGGAACATTTTTCCAAAAAATACTCCATCGCCATCGTCTCTTTCGCCGACGACACAGCCGAGATGAACCGCCGCTTCGACATTCTGGAAAGATTTGACCTCCGAAAATATCTCCAATTTGCCATCTTTCATCCCGACAAAAACAACATGTATCACCTCGCCATGCGCAACCTAAACTCCAAACCGGAAAACACCCTCGTCATCGACGACTACATGCAGCGCATAGCTTATTTAAAGACCATCGGCTGCCGCACCGCCTGGGTCCGTCGCGGCAAATTTGCCGACCAAACTCCAACCGAAAAAACAGGCCAACCCGACCATATTATCAATTCCCTCTCCGACCTAATCGGTCTAATATAGCCCCGTGCACACCAATTTTCTCGTCATCGGCTCCGGCATCTCCGGCCTCAACTTTGCCTTGAACGCAGCCCAAAAAGGCAAGGTCTTGCTGATCACAAAAAAACACCTCCTCGACGCCAATACCAACTACGCGCAAGGCGGCATCGCCGCAGTCCTCGGCCAAACCGACGACATCGAAAAACACATCAAGGACACTCTTTCCGCCGGCGCCTACCACAACAACCGCCGCGCCGTGCGCTTCATGGTCACGCATTCCGCGCAGGCCATCTACCGTTTGCTCGCTCTCGGCGTCCCTTTTGAAAAGGAAAAAGGCAGACTCAAGCTTTCCCGCGAAGGCGGCCACGGCCTCCACCGAATTGCTTTCGTCGGCGACCGCACGGGAGCCGAAATCGAAAAAACTCTCATCGCCAACGTAAAAAAAAATCCCAATATTCAAATCCTTGAAAACACTACAGCCACAAAACTGCTCGTGAAAAACAAGATCTGCTACGGCGTTTCAACTCTCAAAGAAAACATCTACGCCGATCAGACTATCCTCGCCACGGGCGGCCTCGGCCAGATTTTCAAATTCACAACCAATCCCAAAATCGCCACAGGCGACGGCCTCGCCATGGCCATCCAAGCCGGCTGCAAAACCAAAGATTTGGAATTTATCCAGTTTCATCCCACAGCTCTCGCCAAACCGCTCTCCCCTCTTTTTTTAATTTCCGAAGCCGTCCGCGGTGAAGGCGCAAAGCTCGTAAACAGCAAAGGTAAACGTTTTGCCGACGAGCTCGCTTCCCGCGACATAGTCGCCCGTGAAATCTACCGTGAGCAAAAAACCGGTCCGGTCTACATCGATATCCGTCACAAGAACAAAAAATTCCTTCAAAAAAGATTTCCACAAATCTTCGCGAAACTAAAATCGCTCGGCATCGACATGTCCAAAGATTTGATCCCGGTCACACCCGCCGCACACTACTCCTGCGGCGGCATCGTCACCGATCTCCACGGCCGTACTTCTGTCAAAAACCTTTTCGCTTTCGGCGAAGTCGCCTGCACGGGAGTCCACGGCGCCAACCGTCTGGCCTCAAACTCCCTTCTGGAAGCCCTTGTTTTCAGCAATCAGATTATCAAAAAGCTAAAACCATCTTCAAAGTCTCATCCGAAATTCCCCTTCTCCAAATCACAAAATGATCTCTCCCACCAAAAACAAATTCAGGAACTCATGTGGAAATACTGCGGCATCATCCGAAACCCCAAAGAAATCAAAACCATCGCCATTCCCAAAATCAAAAAACTTCTCGCCTCATCCAAACAAAACAACCTCGCCATAGTCGCTCTCTCTATTCTCACATCGGCCTCCAAACGAAAAAAATCATTGGGCTGTCATTTCACATTTCAAGCGCCATCTTTCTTTTCACAACCCGCACATCCAAGCTGTGCGCAATCGCGTGATGCTCGCGACAAAGCGGTGCCATGAAATACGGATTATGCTCTCCCACCAAACCAAATCTCGCCGTATGATGCAACGCCTCCGCTGACTTTTTGCAATCTGTCATCGCGCATTTCGTGCCATGCTCTTCGCGCAAAACTCGCTTTGTTTCCGCCGGAACATATCTCGTCACCGCCATACTTGCCCCACATTTCCCTGTGATTTTTTTTGCAATTTCCGCTTTTTTCTGTTGAATCCTTTCCTCTCTCTTTTTCAATAGGTCCAAAATCAATTCGTTTATATCGATTCCCTTATTCTGTAGCTCCACCAATTTTCCAAGCACTTCTTCAGATAATTTCAGCTCCTCAATTCCGCTCTCAAACAAGCCATTCTGATCTTCTCCTTTTTGCCCGGGCAAAAAGTTTTCACCCCCATTCTTCATATCCCGCGCTAAAACTCCGAGCGCATTCTTTGGTAGTAATCTCGCCTGATTCGCCAGAAACTCTTGATTTTCAACCGTTGCCACAGCCGCCACACGTACCAGTTTACCCGCACTTACTTTTCCGCTAACCAGTAGTCCTCTCAAAGCCGGTTTGTCGGCAAATTTTTGATCCAGACTCAAAGCCAGTTTTACCTGTGCCTCGCTCAAACCGGCAATTTTGAATGCAAATTCAAAGATCGATCCAAAACCCT
Organism: Candidatus Altimarinota bacterium; assembly: GCA_041658805.1. Taxonomy (GTDB): domain Bacteria; phylum Patescibacteriota; class Gracilibacteria; order UBA1369; family LOWO2-01-FULL-3; genus JBAZZM01. The sequence continues at coordinate 10,379 of JBAZZM010000016.1, forward strand.
TTTTCTCGTACAATTTTCGTCTATTCACCTCCGGCAACAGTCCCGCAAATTTATTCCGCCATTCCAAAGCCTGCTTTCCATATTGCCTGCAAAGCTCATACAGTTTTTCATCGGTCAGTTTTTTCATGCTTTTTGGATTAAAAAATAGATTATTTGATGCTCGAATTTTATCATCCCTAAGCCAAAAATCAAGCATTTGGACTGGCTTAAAACGCCAAAAAGTAGCACGATAAAACTCGCGTTTTCCGCTCGCCAAAGCCACAAATCAGCGTTTGTCAAAACGGAAAAATCTGGCAAAAACACAGGGATAGACCAAGAGTTTTTCCCTCCCCCAGTTCAACCTTTTTCCGCTACAGCTAAACCAAAAAACGCGATAAAACTCGCCAGTCACAAGTTGCGTCTTCCGCCTCTCGGCTGTCACTTCGTATACTGAAGCATCTCTTCCTGATCCGCCATCTGCAAATCTTCCACAATTTCACCGATATTTCCCTCCATGATATTCGGCAGATTGCTATAGTTTTTATTGATCCTATGATCGGTCAGCCTGTCCTGCGGAAAATTATAAGTGCGGATTTTTTCACTGCGATCACCGCTTCCGATCTGGCTCAACCTCTGCTCGCCACGTTCCTCCCGCAATCTCTTGTCTTCCAACTCGTATAGTCGTGTCCGTAGAACTTTCATCGCCTGCGCTTTATTTTTCAGCTGGGACTTTTCATCCTGACAGATCACCACCAGTCCGGTCGGAATGTGAGTTATCCTCACCGCCGACTCGGTTTTGTTTACACTCTGGCCACCATGACCACCGGCCCGAAAGACATCCACCCTGATATCCTGATCAGTGATCGCAATATCCACTTCCTCGGCTTCCGGAAGCACCGCCACTGAAATCGTCGAAGTATGCACCCGCCCTTTATTTTCGGTCACCGGCACACGCTGCACACGGTGAACGCCACTCTCATATTTAAAAATTCCATAAGCTTTCTCCCCTTTTACCGCGAAAACCATTTCCTTTATACAACCAGGCGCCCCCTCACTTTTGCTTATCAACTCAACTTTAAATCCCCTTCCCTCGGCAAATTTAAAATACATTCTGGAAATTTCCCCGGCAAATAGCGCCGCCTCATCCCCGCCCGCCGCCGCGCGAATTTCAATTATACAATGGCGCTCATCATTAGGATCTTTTGGCAACAACTCCACCTTTGCCTTTTCCTGCAATTTTTCCAATTTTTCTTTCGATTCTTTCAATTGATTTTCTGCCAACTCCGCCAATTCCTTTTCACTCCCACTCAAAATATCCTCCGCCTCTTTTTTAGAATTGGTCGCGTCCCGATATTCCTTGGCCAGATTTGCCGCATTCCCAAGGGATTTATAGCGTCTCGACAAATCGCGATACAGATTTTGATCACCTATCACTGCCTGATCAGCGAGTTTATTTTGCAACTCCAAATATTCTTTTTCCAGCTTTTCCAATTTTTCCAGCAAAATATCCATATGCGTAATCTTACACTAAACTCTGTTTACAACAAACAACCTGTCGATACCGGCCAGATCCTTTTCGATCCGCCACTCATGTTCAAAATATTTATTCAACAGCTCTTTCAGTTCTTCAGTCTGCTCATCCCCAAACTCTCCAAACATGGCTTCAAGTCGTATCTTCTTATCACAAATCTGTTGAAACAATTTTTTATACAGCTCCAGCCCATCACCACCTCCAAACAGAGCCGAATTTGGCTCATATTTTTTTACGTTCCCTTCCACGAAATTATTTTTCATCGTCCCGATATACGGCAAATTCGCCACGATCACATCAAATTTTTCGCCCTCTTCCGCAAATTCCAATAAATCCCCCTGAAAAAAGTGAATCCGGTCATCCACTCCATGCTGCGCGGCGTTCACTCTCGCCACCTCCAGAGCGTCCTCGCTCACATCCACCGCCTCGATCTCAACATCAACTTCTATCAAATTTTTGGCAATACTCACCGCTATATTCCCGCTCCCCGTCCCCACATCCAAAATCTTCCAATGATTTTTTCTTTCTGAATTTTCTTTCAAGTAAGCCAAAACTTCCGCCACCAGCATCTCTGTTTCCGGCCGCGGAATCAAAACTCTTTTATCCACAAAGAAATCCAGCCCGTAAAATTCTTTCTTCCCGACAATATAAGCCACCGGATGACCCTCCACCGCCCGTTTTTCGTATTCTCCAAAAAGCAAAACCAAATCCCTGGCAACCTCCTTCTCCCCCCAAGCAATCAAATATTCTCTATCTTCACCCAAAACATATGCCAACAAAACTTCGGCATCCAGAGACGGAACCTTGGAATTTTTGAGCAGCTCTCTGATTTGCATCAATAGAATTTGGTCTTTTCCCGAAGCGATCTGTAATAAGTGCGCATTTTTGCTGCGGCACGCATATATCGCCTCGTGGGTTTGCGCTTGTGATAGCGGTCCTCGCGGATTTTCACCAATTTACGGCTGGACTGAACCCGCTTGTTAAATCGCGAAATGCATCGTTCGTTTGATTCTTTCTCGTTTTTGTAAACTACAACTTTCATGTATAAATCACCTCCTTTTTTGAATTATTTGAAAATAGCAAAAGCAGTATACAAGCGAAGCAATAAATATCAAGTGAATTCCTAGATATCCAAATTCTTCACTTTTTTCGCATACGCCTGAATAAACTTTTTTCTTGGGGCCACCTCCGATCCCATCAGTGTATCAAAAACCTGATCGGCTCTTTCAGCGTCATCAATAGTCACCCTTAGCATCACGCGGCGGGCCGGATCCATCGTCGTTTCCCAAAGCTGTTCCGGATTCATTTCACCAAGACCTTTATAGCGCTGGATCGACACTTTCGCGCCCTTTCCAAGAGATTTTATATGAGTCTCCTTTTCCTCATCGCTATACACGTATTTTACATTTCTGCCCTCGGCCACTTTATACAGCGGCGGCTGGGCGACGTATATATGTCCCTTCTCGATCAGCTCTTTGAAATATCTGTAGAATAAAGTCAGAATCAGCGTCCTGATATGCGCTCCGTCCACATCGGCATCGGTCATAATCACGATTTTGTGATAACGCAATCTGGCCAGATCAAAGCTCTCGCCGATCCCAACGCCAATCGCGATCACCAGATTTTTCACTTCATTGTTCGCCAAAATCCTGTCCAATCTCGCCTGCTCAACATTCAAAATTTTTCCGCGCAGTGGCAAAATGGCTTGTATATGCCTATTTCTACCCTGTTTGGCACTACCTCCGGCACTATCTCCCTCCACAATAAAGAGTTCCGATTCCTCCGGTTTTTTACTCGAACAGTCTGCCAATTTTCCCGGCAGAGTCATGCCTTCCAGCGCACCCTTTCGGATCACGGTATCGCGCGCCGCTCTGGCCGCCATTCTCGCTCTCGCGGCTAACAAACATTTACCTACAACTCCACGCGCGTCCGCCGGATGCTCTTCCAAATATTCCGTAAAAGCCTCATAAAACACAGAATCCACAGCCGTTCTCATATCGGCATTACCGAGTTTACTCTTTGTCTGCCCTTCAAATTGCGGATTTGCCAGTTTCACGGACACGATCGCAGTCAAACCTTCGCGCACGTCATCGGCCGTCAAATTGTCATCTTTCTCTTTCAGCAATTCATTTTTTCTCGCGTAGTTGTTGATCGCTCTGGTCAGCGCGGTTTTGAAACCGGTCATGTGCATACCGCCTTCAGTCGTATGAATGTTGTTTGCGAAAGTATAAATCGTCTCCTGAAAAGAAGTGTTGTATTGCAGAGAAACCTCCACCAAACCAACTCCGCCTTCGGCCTCTTTTTCGATATAAACCACAGACCCGATCGGCTCCTTGTTTTTATTTAAATGCTGGACATATGATTTGATCCCGCCTTCAAAATAAAATTTGTATTTACTATCTTTTTCGCGCTCATCAACTACCGAAATCGTCACTGCCTTGGTCAGATAAGCCTGTTGTCTGATCCTGTTTAAAATAGTCTGGAAATTGAGCTCAACCGTATCAAAAATCTCTTTGTCCGGATAAAAAGTAATCTTGGTTCCGCGTCTTTCGGTCTTGCCCGTCACTTTCAAATCTCCGCCGGCATCACCGCGGTGATATTCCTGCATA